>JBCAWP010000276.1:0-3345 GCA_038534535.1 Pseudomonadota bacterium | reverse complement strand
GATAACGGTCGGTTCGCCGTCGCGATCAATCACTTGAAGCGGGCCGCCGCTGTCGCCGATGCAGGGCCCGGCGGCTTCGCGGCTGGAGATCGTGATCGCCGCAGGCCCGGCGGCTGAGACATCTAGTTCCGCTGATAGGAGTGTATTCGATAGGCTACCGTTAAAGCCCGTTAGTCCCCATCCCGCCATCCGAACGGTTGGATAATTCGCCTGATTGAACGGCGCTTGGGTGTCGCCGAAGCGGGCGATTGGCACATCGGTCAAATCAGCGGCCGCCGCGTCTGATATACGTACGAGTGCGATATCGTTCATATATTGGCCGCTCGCGCCGCCATAGGCCGCATGGCAGATTGAGGCGGTGGCTTGGAGGCGCGTCGCGAACGGGTTGCGCAGGTCGCTATCGGTCGCGATGAGTTGGACCTCGTCATATGTGCTGTCGAGGCAATGGGCTGCGGTGACGAACCAGTTTTGCGAGATCCGGGTTGCGCTGCAGTGGCCACTTGAGACCCCGCCGGATGGCAATTCGCGTTTCGGTTCCATTTTGACGATGCCTGGGAAGGCCGAGGCGAGGACGGGTGTGCCACTCACCGTCTGGACTTCGAACCCAGCTTCGGCTGGGCGGGCGCCGGTGGCCTCTGCCAGGGTCATGGTGTCTTCGGTTGCTGGAGCACAGCGGATGGCGCTGATTTCAGCAAGATCGGCGATGTTGGGTCGTGTGGTCTGTCCGTCGCCGAGATTGGTTCCGGCCGGACGGTCTGCGTCGATGCCCTCTAGCACATCATCGCCGATCGGAATTGGATTGACAGGGTCCGTCGGCGGGGGTGGCGGAACGCTGTTTTCCCGCGCTGCATCGCGCTCGTTCGCGCCGGGAAACTTCACCACGTCGCACGCGGCGAGCGTCATCGCGCCCGAAACCAGTAGGATTGGCAAAACGAAAGGGCTCAAACGCATCGTCCCATCTCCATATTCATCCCCAGACGCGAGTGAACGGTCTGTCACCCGGCGGGTCAATTCAAAAAACGCGTTTCGACGCTACTCTTCATCATAACCGACGAGGCGCAGGGGCGTCGCTTTTCGCCCCTCGAGCTCAGCCCACCGGCAAAGGGCGTCTTCCCGGCCATGGGTGACCCAAAGTTCTTCCGGATCGACATCCGCGACCGTGGCCGTCAGCTCATCCCAGTCGGCATGGTCAGAAATGATGAGTGGCAACTCGATGCCTGACTGCTTGGCCCGCTGGCGTACGCTCATCCAGCCGGAGGCGAAGGCTTGGATCGGTTCTTTGAAACGCGTCCCCCACTTTCCGCCAAAGGCCGACGGTGGCGCGAGGACAAAGTGTCCACGAAACACCTTTCCGGACTTATGTTCGGGGCTCTCGAGGGTGGCGGGACGCAGGTCGCCAAGGGCAATCCCCCGGTCGGCATAGAGCGCGCACAACTTTTCAAGCGCGCCATGGATATAAATTGGCGCGTCATGGCCAGCCTCCCGCAAGAGGCGGATGAGGCGCTGGGCCTTGCCGAGGGCATAAACGCCGACGAAGTGGGTGGCTTCCGGGAAGGTTTCCCTGTTTTTCAGAAGCTTGTGGACTTCGCCGCGATCATCTGGATGGCGGAAGACTGGCAGCCCAAAGGTGGCTTCTGAGATGAATACGTGGGTGTTTGGCACGACTTCAAAGGTCCGGCAGGTCGGATCGCGCCGGCGTTTAAAGTCCCCGGTGCAGACCATGCGAAGGCCCCGATGGTCGACCACGGCCTGGCCAGAGCCGAGGATGTGACCCGCCGGGGCGAAGGAGACCGTGACGCCGTTGACGTCGACTGTCTCGCCAAAGGGAAGGGCCTGGGTCGATTTGGCGAAGTTCTCGCCGTAGCGCGCGGCCATGATCGCAAGCGTATCCGGCGTTGCGAGCACTTTCCCGTGGCCCGCGCGGGCATGGTCAGCATGG
Organism: Pseudomonadota bacterium; assembly: GCA_038534535.1. Classification (GTDB taxonomy): domain Bacteria; phylum Pseudomonadota; class Alphaproteobacteria; order Caulobacterales; family Hyphomonadaceae; genus CALLCD01. The sequence goes on along the minus strand of JBCAWP010000276.1, from coordinate 1,406 downwards.
CCATGGGTGACGACAGCGCGCTCGACCGCGCCGCGCACCGGATCAATGTAGAAATCCCCAATCGGGCAATAGAGCCCTTTCGGGGTCGGTTGCAGGAGAAGGTCCGGCCGAAGCATGGGCAGGATATAGGCGTCCCGCCCCGATCTTGTCATCTTCACCTGTCAGAGCATGCGAGCGGCGCCTTGCCGTGGGATAGAAGCCCGTTAAGTTGGCGGCGAAATACGGGCCAGAAGTGAGGGACACCCCATGTTGAGAACTGCCATATCATGCGCTGTCTTGCTGATGGCAGCGCCGTGTCTCTCGGCCCAGGAGAGCGGCGCCTCAGCCGACATGGAAGCCGCCCTAGCCGCCGGCTGGAAGGCTGGCTTTATCTGTTCGGCCACATTCAATGGCGGTCAAAGCCTGTCCGAAATAGAGGCGAACGAGCTGGACGGGATCTATCCTGATTTCCAGGAGGCTTATGACGAGCTTCCGGCTGCCCGCATCGACCGTGACGCAAAGCTCGTATCGGTCAGCTGGTCTCAGACATTGCCGCCCCGCTACGCCTTCTGGCGCCAGGGCTATGGCTGTACGCAGCTTCCCATTGGCGGCCAGGCAACGCTCGTCGGGTATCTGCCGCGCTTCACCGCTTGGCAACCTGCACCGCAGACGGATGCGTCCAGCGCCATCGGGTCGGACGTGACGATCACGCAGAAGACGAGCTATTTCCAAACGCTCGACGCGCCCGTCTCGTTTGCCTTTGATGGATATACTTATGGCGACGACACGCGGACGAGCGCCGTGGTTGTTGTTGCCGACGGGCAAGTGATTGCCGAGCGCTATGGGCGCGGGGTCGATGCGGTAACGCCCCAACGCACATGGTCGGTCGCTAAATCGATCTCAGCGACCATTATCGGCGCCTCCAGCTATCAGGGCCTGTTCGATTATAAGGGCCGCACGGCGATCGCGGCATGGGAGACGCCGGGGGACCCGCGCCAGTCGATCACGACCGAACACCTGCTTCATATGGCCAGTGGGCTCGATTCCGGCGCCCGCGGAAACCGGACTGACCGGCTCTACTTTGGTGGCGGACGGGTCACAGATCATGCTGCGACCAATCCCCTAGAGACTGCCCCCGGGCGACGTTGGAAATACGCCAATAACGACACGTTGCTTGCGATGCGCGCGCTTCGCGAAAGGCTGGGCGACGATGCGCTTTATCATCGCTTCCCCTATGAGCAGGTGCTTTGGAAGATCGGAGCTTTCCGCACGACGCTTGAGACCGATTGGACCGGCGATTTCCTGTCTTCCAGCCAGGTGTGGACGACGGCACGTGACCTTGCCCGCCTCGGTCAGCTCTATTTGCAAGACGGTGTCTGGGGTGGAGAGCGCCTCTTACCGGAAGGCTGGGCGGACTATGTCTCAAC
>JBCAWP010000275.1:0-3347 GCA_038534535.1 Pseudomonadota bacterium | reverse complement strand
GGGGACGAGCGGGCTGACATCAATCCGATCCGCGCCGATCCCATGGACCATCTCTTCAAGCCGTTCCCGCCGAACACGGAAGGTTTCGCCGCGCAGGTCCGCATCGCCGTGAACGAGCAGGTCATAGGTCCGCAGAAAGGCCGGGCGCTGCTCGATCAGGGTTTTGGATACGGTTTTTCGGTTGAGGCGTTGTTGCAAATCATTGAACGGTGCCGCTGTGCCGTCTTCCTTTCGGACCAGCAATTCCCCGTCAAGAACACCGGTAAACGACATCGCGGCAATCACGTCCGGAAACGTGTGGGATATGTCTTCGCCGGTCCGGGTGTAGAGGCGCCGGGCCTCGCCCTCGGCAACCGCTTGGACACGGATGCCATCCCACTTCCATTCTGCGGCAAATGTCTCAGGGTGAATGAGCGCAGGGTCCACCGCATCGGGATTGTCCCGGTCTGCCTTTGGAACAAGCGGGTGGGCGAGCATGACCGGGCGAAAGGCGGCGACGATGGAGGGGGCGGGTTTTCCCGCCGTGCCGCCCAGCCAGGCGAACAGATCACCGTAGGGCGGGGCAAGGCCGTGCCAGATTTCCTCGATTTCGGTGACATCGACGTCGCCGAATTTGGCGAGGGCCAGCTTGGCGAGCCGGGCCGAGACCCCGATCCGCATGCCGCCGGTCACGAGCTTAAGAAGGGCCCACCGGCCGGTTGGGTCGAGAACATCAAGCCAGGTTTCGACATGTTTCTGGCCCTGGGGCCGGGTCGAGCCCTGGAGGGTTTCCACGACGTCTTCCAGGGGCGGCGGGCGGTTCGCGCCATGGGGCGCCTCGCTCGACGGCATCCAGACAAGACTGACCGTCTCGGCCAGATCCCCGACATAGTCATAGGATAGGCGAAAGAGTTCCGGGTCCATGCGCGCTTCGACGATTTTACGGATGGCGCCGGCTTTCACCGAGGGAATATCGAGGTCGCGGGTAATCGCGGCGAGGGCCCAGCCCCGCGCCGAATCAGGTGTCTCGCGGAAGTACGCCTCCAAAAGACGGATTTTGCCATTCCGTGACGGGGTCAGTACAAGTCGTTCCAGAAGTGTCGCGAAGGCCTGCATGCCTCGTGAAATAGGAGCCTTTGCCTGAAATGTCAGATCAAACGCCACCTGAAGGGTTTCACCTGCACGAACGCACCTCGCCGATGACCACACCGTGGGCGCCTATTTATCGGAAGAAACTCGACCGCGCGGTGTATCTTGGTGTGTTTTTACGCGAGGTGCATTGCAATTCCCGCGGCCTGGTTCACGGCGGTTTCATTGCGTCCCTCTCGGATAACACCATGGGCTACACGGCTGGGCAGGCTATGGCAGCGGATGGCCGAGTGGTGAAATCTCTCGTGACGATTAGCTTGTCGGTCGACTATCTCGGCGCAGCTGGCCTCGACCAATGGATGACGTTCGAGCCCGAGCTCTTGAAAGCCACGGGCACCCTCGCTTTCGTAACAGCGATCGTCCGGGCCGATGGAGAACCCGTCGCGCGGTCGAGCGCAACGTTCAAAATCATCACCTAATCCCAACCGGCGAGGAGCCCCGATCCCATGAGCCTGAAACTCCATCACCTGAATGCATCCCGGTCGCAGCGCATCGTCTGGCTTGTCCACGAGCTTGGGATCGACTGCGAGATCGTCCATCACCAGCGCCATCCTGAAACGCGCCTTGCTCCGCCGGACCTCTTGAGCATTCACCCGATGGGCAAGTCACCTCTGCTCGATCATGACGGTGTGATCATCGCCGAAACCGGGGCGATCACCGAATATCTGCTCGCCAAATTCGATCCTGACCACGCTTTGCATCCGCGTGCCGATGATCCCGCATTTCCGCGGTATTTAGAGTGGATCCATGCTGCGGAGGGCGCTGTTTTCCTGCCGGCCCTTTTCAGCTTTTACCTCATGGGGGCAGGGCTCACGGAAACACCGCTTGCGGAAATGCTGGGCGGTGAGCGCGAAAAGGCCATGAACCATATCGAAGCGCACCTCGCGCGCCACGCCTACTTTGCGGGTGATGCCTTCACCGCGGCTGACTGCCTCATGGGGTTCCAAATGACGACGGCGGGGGCGATGGGACTGTTCACCGAGCGCCCGGCGAGTCAGGCCTGGCTTCAGAAAGTACAGGCGCGCGCCGCCTATCAAGCCATGCTCGCCGAAGGCATTTGACGACGCGTGCCGTCAGGGCTCAGAATTGCGTCCGGCGACCATCCTGAAGCGTGACGGAGCCTGTCTCGAGCAGTGTTTTCAGCTTGGCCAGATTTTGCGCGACCGCGGCCTTTGTCGACCGGGTGGCGAAGCGGGTCACAAACCCTGGCAGGGGCACAATCGTTTTGAGGGACCATTCATCCGTCAATCGCGTGCCCTCCGATGTCTCCTGAAACGTATATCGAATGATCGCTGGAGGTGTTGGCTTGAGCAGGCGGATCGCAACTGTCTGGTCTGGGATGTATTCTATGACCTCGAATTTCTGGGTGTCCGTCTTTCGGGTTTGCCGATAGCGACGTCCGACGCGCAGGGGTCCGGCATCTTCCGGTGTTGTCTCGCGAATATAGTAGTTCCAGAGCGGAAGGTGTGTGAAGTCGCTGACAAAGGCGAAGACGTCTGCCACCGGTCTTTCGATATCGATGACGATCTCGAACCTCAGCATGCCGTCAGGACGGACCGGGGAGGCTAGATACCGCGATCATCATCCTCGCCGGACAATTCTTCGAGCTGGCGCACAAGGTCCTCGTGCAGGTTTTGAGAATCGCCGCCGCCAAAAACGACCACGCCTGAGGTGAATGTCGAGCCGAAGGTTTCAGCAGCGATGGCTGTTTGGGCCATGCCGGATAGCAACTCATCTTCATCAAGCGTGGAAAGTGGGTGGATATAGGCGGCCCAGACCAGGCCGTTTGCAATGGCGTATCGCGCGTCCAGCACAGCGTCATAATTTGCCTGGAGCATGCGTTCTAAGAGCTCGTCTGGCAGGTTCGTCGCAGGTCCAATCGGTGTGACGATCCGCATCCGATCGGCCGCCTCATCATGGACGATCATCATATCGCGGTCAGATAATTTGAAGATGTATCCATTCCCGCGATCTTCAGCCTCTGGATCGACAGATAGAACAATCGCGCCGAGGCGATCAGCCGACATGAAGCCGCCGGGCGGTGGAGCCTCCGGCAAGGGCGGCGCAAGTTCCGGCCCTGGCTGCGGATGGGCAGCGATGGCAAGGCCAAGGGTGAACACAAGAAGTGCGGCGATACGAAACATGGCGTCGTCCTTTTCTGAACCGCTCACTCGACCGCGATTACACCCATCTGTCGACCCTTTTGGGTCAATTGTCTC
>JBCAWP010000274.1:0-3364 GCA_038534535.1 Pseudomonadota bacterium | reverse complement strand
TCTCAAGCGCGGCTTTGATCTTTTGCCCATTGCGCACGATACGATCGTCTGACACCAGCTTATCCAACATCTCATCACCGAAAAAGCTAAGTTTGCCAGGGTCAAATCCTTCAAAAGCGGCTTCAAAACCATCCCACTTTGAGGCGATGACTTTCCAGTTAAACCCCGCATTGAACACGCAGCGCGTCATCAAGGACAGAAGTCTATCGGATGGAATAGACGCATAGTCTGACGCCGCATGCACATTGCGAACGTTTTCATCGACGATGGCGAGGCCGCCATGGTGGGAAACGGCACGCTCGAGGACGTTTGCGAAACTCATTTCTCCCCCATGACTGCAATACGATCCAGTATCGTGCCAGCGGCGCCTTCAATCAGCGTCAATACGTGGTCGAAGCCATCATCGGCGCCATAATAGGGATCCGGGACATCCGCATCGCCCAGAAACCTTGCGAGCACAGTATCATGTGATGCTGGAGCAATGGCTTGAAGATCGTTCAGGTTGGATTGGTCCATCGCGTAGATGAACGCAAATTTCTGGAAGTCCGCTGGGGTCGCTTTCCGTGCACGCTGCCCAGAAAGATTATAACCACGCCTTGCCGCCGCAGCTTGCATACGAGGGTCAGGCGGCTCGCCGGCATGCCACGCCCCCGTCCCCGCGCTGTCGACCACGATATCCACGCCCCGACGATTAGCAACGGCCTTCAAAACACCTTCTGCAGCGGGCGATCGGCAGATATTTCCGAGGCAAACACACAGCACACTGATCTTCTTCACATGGCCTCCGCGCAAAGTTCGATTTCCCGAGGCCGCATTAAGACCCCGCTAACCAAGGTCGGTCAAAGGGTTAATCAAATAGCGATTCCTATTAGGAGATACGAGGCCATGTCGTCGTTGCTTGAACGCGTGATCATCGCGCACCGATGCCGGTCGACCCACCATTACATAGCGATCGAAGCCCTTGGACAGTTGTCCGGCGACGAGGCTGACCGGTGGCGCGATCTCCTTTTGGTCCACCATGAAGCGCTGCTTGAGGGCGCCAAAGCCCCGGACACAAAATTCAAGGATTTCCAAAATCATGTCCTGCACATTTCCGAGGGTGAATGGGGCGGGGCGCGGACGAAGGCGATGGAATGGTATGGGAATGCCGTCCTCGCGCTGAAGGCCAAGAAGTGGGAGCGCGCGGCCTACGCCCTTGGCGTGCTCAGCCATTACTACGCTGACCCGATTCAACCTTTTCATACCGGACAGACCGAAGAAGAAGGAGCGATCCACCGCGCGCTTGAATGGTCTGTGGCGAAATCTCGCGAGACGATTCGCGCGAAAATAGACGAACGTGGCTATCCACAAATCAAGAGCGGTGATGGGCCGGGATTTGTCTCGGATATGGTGCGCGCCGGTGCAGAACGCTCGCACCCACACTATCAGACGCTCATCGACCACTACGATCTCGACGCTGGCGTGAAGACCCCTGAAGCGGGCCTCGACGATACGCTCGTCGATATCTTTGCGGATCTCATCGCCTATGCCACGGCAGGCTTTGCAACACTCGTCAGCCGGGCGGTCACCGAGGCAGATGTTAGCGCACCGAAGACAAACCTGACCGTATCTGGATACTTGGCGACGCTCGACATTCCGGTCCGCTGGATCACCAAAAAACTCGCTGATGCCGGCGACCGCCGGACGGTTGAGAGAATGTACGCCGAATTCCAGAAGACCGGAAAAGTCATCAAGACGCTGCCGGCGGATGATAAGGCCATTCGAAAGATGCACGCCCAACAAGTGCGGCGCATCTCCGAAAAGGAACTGGATGCTGAGGCGCTAAAGCCACTTGGCACGAAACATACGCCGCGCGATATCAGCGATGCGGTGGCTCCGGCAAAGCCGGACCAAGCCGCCGGGAAACGCGCCAAGGCCGAAAAGGCGGCTGCGGACAAAGCTGCACGCAAGGCTCAGAAGGCCGCAGAGGCCGAACGGCTCGCCACAGAGAAAGCTGAAAAGGCAAAAGCGCGCGAGGCCGCGAAAGTTGAAAAAGCGGCCGCCGCCCAAGCCGCAAAAGCTGCGAAGGTCGCGGCTGCCGAGGCTGAGAAAGCTGAAAAGGCTGCGGCCGCAGAAGCGGCAAAAGCCGAAAAGGCGGAAGCTGAGAAAGCGCGTAAACCCGCCAAGGCGTCAAAAACAACAAAGGCCTCGAAGAAAAAGGCGAAGGCGAAAACGTCCGACGCTCAGAGCTTGCCGGCCGTTGCCGGATCGTCAGAGACGACCGTCGCCAAACCCGCAAGCGCCAAGGACCTCGCCGGCGAGACAGGCGACACCTCGTATGTGGATGAAGAGACATGGATCGAGCCAGACGACAAAGAGATTGCGGCAATCGCCTCTGCCCAAACAGACACTGAAAGCGACACTGAAGCGGCTGACGGCCATGTCGATATCGACGCCGAGATCGCCGCTCTTGATGGCTTAACCGACGAAGAGCGCGCCGAACTCGAAGCACAATTAGAAGCCGAGTTGCAGGCCGAGATCGATGCCGAAATGGCGCGCGAAGACGCCGAAGACATCGAAGAGGAAATTGCGACCGAGGAAGCGAAAGCTGAAGAGTCTGCAAAGGAGACGCCGCACGACGACAGCCATTGGCGCCAAGGGTCCCTGACGCCTGACTCTGCGGTTGTCGAAGCCCCGTCCATCGGCCGCAAAACCGCGGAACGCCTTGGCGAAATCGGGGTATTCACCGTCGGTGATTTGCTGGAAGCGGATGCAGACGTCGCCGCTGAATTACTCGATGTGCCTTACATTACCGAGGACACGCTCATCGACTGGCAAGACCAGGCCGAACTTATGATGACAGTCCCAGGGCTTCGAACCCACGACGCCCAAGTGTTGGTCGGTGCCGGCATCCGGTCAGCCGATGAACTTGCGAATGCAGCCGCAAGAGATATTTTTATTGCGGCCATGGACTTTCTGTCGACGCCGGAAGGCGACCGGATTGTTCGCGATGAAGACGAGTTGGAAGAAGACGAGATCGAACACTGGATCGACCTCGCACGATCCGCCGCTTAAGACACGACACCACGATCTCGTGAACGGACCCCCGCGCCCCTTGCGCGGGGTTTTGCGCGCTCCCACACTCGCGACACGCGAAGAATAGGAGCGCACGCCATGCATCATTTTGGCAATCTCATGTTCACCGAACAGGTCACCGCCGAACAAGAGGCGCGGGGGTCGGCCGAGGTCTACAAGAAAATGCTGGAACAGCCAATTCCGGATGGGCTGGGTAAGCGCGAAGGTGCTTTCATTGCCGCCCGGGACAGCTTCTACATGGCCAGTGTTTCGCAAACGGGCTGGCCCTATGTCCAGCACCGCGGTGGGC
>JBCAWP010000273.1:0-3372 GCA_038534535.1 Pseudomonadota bacterium | reverse complement strand
ACGGTCTCTTCTATCGGTTTCGTTAGAACGCGAATTGTGCCGTCCGGCTCGGAGATAATTTCCACAACCGCCAATCCACAGTTTAGCGTCTCCTGAATGAGGTCGCGTAAGCTTGTCATGGTGTCGGGGCCTTGTTTGGGAAGCGCAGACACGTATCGCAACAAGGGCTTCCAGGAATGCGAAGCTCTGCCACATTCACCCCCATCAGATTGCCCTCACAGGCCGGGGATCGATGGCGTCTGCCGTTGGGTCATGCAAGCCGTCTGCATAGGCGTCGAGGTCTCTAACGTCCCATCTCACCAGACCGTCCGCCCTAAGTGGCTCCGCAATGCGTCCATGCTCCACCAGCTCGCGAAACTTTGTCTCGGACATACCAAGATAAGCGCCCGCTAGCGGGGCTTTAAGAAGCCGTGGAACAAAGGGCAGAGGTTTCATGGTCTGGGCTCCTTCGCCGAGCTAGATCATTGGCCAGGTGGAACTTGGCTTTCCGTTGATGACTGGTCGCCGTAATCTGTATTCTGCTCTATCCACCGCGCCAGTGCCCCCTCAGAGACCATACGTCTGCGACCGAGACGGGTGCAAGGCATCTTACGCTCGCGCATCCATTGGTAAATTGTGGCCTGCGAGACGCCGAGCATTTCCGCGACCTCACGGACTCTTAACAGCCGGGTCCCGGGGCCAATCCCGCCTCGGTTAAAATGCAAGAGTACCGGTTTTTGTGCGCTATTTCCCATTGGTGTACTCTAGCACAGGCGCTCAATGGAATCCCATCGAATTCTCGATCTGTGCTTCTCAGTAAAGATGGCTAGGGGGATGATTGAGCCTCAACAACCGCATTGAATACGTCTGGGTCCTTCACCCGTGCGCCGGGCCTTCCGCCATTTTGCAGCTCAATACCGCATTGATCCATTAGCTCAACAAGCGCAAGCCTAAGTCCCGGTGGTGCGGCCCTTCCCGCCTCGAAGTTTCTCAGCCGCATGTGGGTGTTGCCATAGCCACTCATCAATGCGGCTAATTCTTTAGTCGAGAAGCCAAGTAAGGCCCTTGCTGCCCTTATGTGGATCGGCTCCAGATTCTCAGCTGTGACTTTTGCCATCCAATGCCCCTTTAAAGAAACCCTGCTTCTTACGCCAACCTCCTGGATAGCACAAGTTGTGCTGCTTCGTTACCAAAAAAAATGCACATATTGTGCAATTTTGTTATAGACAATACTGCACATTTTGTGCATTATAGTGTCGTCGAAACAGGAGTTGAAACATGTCAGTGAAATCACACCCGAAACTGCAGAATGAGCCTTCACCGAAAGCCGAGAGCTGCCCTGTCGAGGCGCTTATGCGGGAACATGCCGGGCTTTACCGCGCTAAGGCGCTTGCCGATCAACAAAGGCAGGAACCAGAGATCGAAGAAAACCCTCTGATTGCCGATTGGTCGCCAGACTACCTTTGGAAGATCATGGTCTCACGCATCGGTGCCATTGAAGAAATGGCGCGCATTGAACAGGCAACCTCACAAGCCGGCGTTATCTATCAACTTCTTGTGGCAAGATCGATTTTCCCCGTCACAAGTGTGCCTGATAGCCTTTGGAAGGGTGAGCCAGTCACGGAACGGGAGGCAAAGGACCGCGAGGATTACGTCAATTGTCTGATGGATTCCGCTCTAAGCTTTCTGCTGATCGACAATCAAGATCCGGACCTTCAGCTTCTGCTTAAAAGCATGGGCAGCGAGTCTCCGTTTTCACCTGCCGAAGCTGTCCGCAACTTGCTTGATGCAGCGCGAAAAGACGCGTCGGCCTTCCAAATGGTTGGATAGAACGAATGTGCCGCAAGCATTCCCTAGAAACACCATCAACGCATCACAAGGAGACAGGATATGGCTGCGTCATTCTTTGCAACAGAAGTTAAGCAGATCATGCAGGACGGCTCTGTCTTCCACGTCCAATTCATCAATGATTTAAGCAGTGAGATCGCCGTTGTCACGATGACGCAAAACCAGCTCAAAGTGTTAGATTTCGTTGTCGCACAAGCGATCGAAGACGCCAAAGAAGCGGTCATCGTGAAACTGCATAACCAAAATAACAGTTGAGGTACGAGGCGAGGGCTGGGACTTGGCGCGCATTCAGATTCTTGTAACCAGCCTTCGGATCAGCGGAAATTGATGCTATATGTCCATTACCGATTAGGGGCATTGTGATGACTAAACCAGAAGGCTGGCACTCCAAACGCCACAAATACCCCAATCAGCAAACTGAGTTCTGGCGCCATGTGCGCATAACCTTTGAGCCCGAATTTTTGGTACCTCTTGCTGTGTGCGCCCTGATTGGCGGCGCTATCGGGCTCGGATTGGCGCACCTTCTCTAGCCGCTTGATCATCGAGCATCGGAGGGCGCTGCAATAAAGCTGTTTCAAGTTCCTCCGACCATTGACCAGTTATTGGCATACCAAACGAAGCTTCCGCTTGAGCGATGGCAATTGCGGTATTCTTACCCATAATCCCATCAACAGCGCCTGGATCAAATCCAGACTGTGTCAGAGCCATTTGAGCTCGTGCAATAACATCATTACCTCTCGGCTCGATTGGGCTTGGTAGGGCGTTAAGCGGCACAGGGGCTGTGGTACGGCGGTCAGTCTCCGGCTCCCAAGAGCTAAGTGCAGCACCGCCTCCGCCAAGAGCGGCGACACCCGCCGCAGTCCGTGCTCCAAGCTCCAAGCGCCCGACGGTCTTCGGGTCGGCCAAATCACGTCCCGACATAATGCGGTCAGCATTGGCGGACTCTCGTGGATCAAGCATGCTGCGAACAAAGTTCGGATCTTGCCGGTTGCGAGGCGCATACTCTGCTTCACGCCCCGCCATCATATCATTAGCAAGGTCATTTGCTTGGCGCTGCGCAATTCCCGAAATGGCTTCATCAGCTTGATTCAATTGCGGAGCCGGTAAGGCCGAAGCCCGCAAAGGCTTGCCATTTTTGAACTGCGAATCGTGAAGCGTCAGCAGGCGCTTTTGCGCTTCTGGATCAAGTCCAAGGCTTCGAACAAGCCGGTCAATCTCTGCGCGCGCTCTCGCTGTTGCCGTGATGTTGCCTTGCGCGGCCTTTCGGTCTGCCTCGATACGGCGCAGACCCTCACGATAGGTTTGCACGTTGCGCTTGTGACCTTCTAGCGCCGCTTGTTGGCGTAGGTTGATCGGCGCAATGCTTTCATCGATCAATTCACCTGCTGGGCCGCGTTCGACATAAGCGAAACCTTCTTGGTCGCGGCGAACGATTGGCTTGGCAGCTTGTTCCAATGCGTTTGCAAGCTTCTCAGGGTTTTGCGCGGTCTCAATCGGCCGGACACCGGATTGCAGTCGAACTCCGGCCTCGCGCATAGCATGCTG
>JBCAWP010000272.1:0-3384 GCA_038534535.1 Pseudomonadota bacterium | reverse complement strand
TGAGAACGGCAAGCGGTTGTCGCTTGCATCGACCAGCGGAGTTTTCGAATTGACCCATCAAACCCACCAGACCCAATTTCTAGACTCAGTCTTCCCCGTTGCTGACCTGCAGTCCTTGAACTTCGAAACTGGCTTATCGAGAGGCCAGCCAAGCCACCTACGATGCCTTGGTGGCATCCGGGATCGAGCTGCCAAAGCCGGTGCGTCCATAGCCTGATACGTGTGTTGGAATTCACCCGGAGAAACTTGATGTCCGCAACAAGAAAGATCAACCTGAAAGAGAAGAAGCGGCGGCGCTTGGCCGCTGCGAGGCAGAAAGCCTATCGGCGACGTCTCAAACAACGCAAGAAGCCGACAACGGATGATATTGCGATCACGTGCTTTCATTTTCTGGCAGCCAATTCGACCACTCAGAAAGCGCAGCACTATTTTCGAGCATTGTCGGATCGTGTCATCGAAGATCTCGTGCAGCTGGGTTTTGATCCGGTGGCCAGTCGGATGGCTTATGATGATCTCGTGGAGCGGATCGAACGCGGCGAGGGACTAAAGCGCGGACCCAAAGGCGCGGCGATTTCGCCAGATATCAGCAGCTATCGATCAGCGTTGCCAGAGTCCCCCCATTACTCCATGTCACACGGTGACGCGGAGAATCCCGGACAGTCAATTGCTGAGTTTGTCGTATTAGAAGAGACGGCTAGATCCAAGTTTAGGGTTTTGCGTCTTTCTACGGCCCATCTCCCGGATATGGACCTTCAGCAACTGCTTGAAGACTTTGTCTTTGGAAGAGGCCTGGATGTACATGGGACTGATACGGCTCTGTCGATTCAAGTCGACTGGCAGATTGCAGAGCGCGATACGCGCTTAAGAGATCTTTCAGACAGGGGATACTCTGAGGATCTGCTAGGCATCCTTTGTGCTGCAACAGATGAGGCAGATGTGGTGGCCTTTGATCGGGATGGGCCTCTGTGTCCCGAGCTAACGCTTTTCGAAGGCAATGTCCCCGTCTGCAAAGCGGTTATGGAGGCGGCTGAGTAACATGCCAGTTGTTTCGATGTTCGACACGGCCCTTTGTCACATCAAGATGAGCGACTACGACCTCCTTCAGAAGATGGCGAACGACATCTTCAACGGAAAGGAAACGGAATTCCGGGTTCATGCGACCGAACACACCATCGTGATCTACATGGTCTGGGCATGGCCGAGGGCCAGAAATCCGGATGCGCAGCAGAGAAGCTGGGTCGAAGAACGGGTTTCTGAAGGATTTTCCAGAGAGTTCTGTGAGCTCCTTCTCGCCGCAGCTGAACATGAGTGCTGGATACTGCAGCTTGATCAAGATGCCGAAGAGGATGAAGGTTTCACCATGTTCGATGGCGATGAACCCGTGATTACGTTTCCGCTGCGTCGGCTGGAGCGTATCATGAGCACAGCTCCGGGGAAGCACCGCAATCCAGAGCAACCTCGATCTAAATGGTAAAACGCTTTCGCGAAAAAGAACAAAGCCTAAACATAGGGCTATGGGCTTTCAGTTATAAATTTACTCTTCCAGCTGCACTTGGGCTCCGGGTGGAATATGCTTCCCTGAACAAAACTGATTCTTTCTCCTGCTTGGACTGCCAGACTTTAAATGAGAGTGCTTTCGACGTTTTCCGGGATCAGTGCCGCAAGCCTGGCGCTTAAACCATTTGGTTTTGAATTTGCAGCATATGCCGAACCCAACCCGGAATGTGCTTGGGTGCTTCATCACAGGCTTGGAACGGGGCGACCCGAATATCTGCCAAAGCCAGATGATCCCGTACTCCTCGACCGGCTTAAAAGAGCCAATGCCAGACTTCGGCGCGCAGCTTGTGACCATCGGTTCAAACGGATCACAAATGAAAAGCTCTTGGGCTTGTCCAAGCGATCTGATTTGGATGCGGACATAAAGGCGCGTCTCGGAGGCTTGGAAACCGAACTCCGCGATTGGAAAAAGATCTCAGCGGAAATCGAAAACCGTCGCAGACTGCAAAAGCGTGCCTCCGAAATCCCTGACACAGGGGCATCAAGCATTTTGAACCTGGGAGATGTCACGCAAATAACCGATGATGATCTGAAAGCACTCGGTCATATCGATGTGCTCGAAGGCGGACCCCCGTGCCAAGCTTTTTCCGTCGCAGGTAACCGACAGGGCATGAGTGATGATCGAGGCAATCTCTCTCTGGTCTTTTGTCAGCTCGCCGAGAGAATGAGGAGGATCAATGGAACGCGATACGTCATCTTTGAGAATGTGCCGGCAACACTTGATCTCGCCGACAACAGCTTCGGATGTATCCTGGCAAGTCTCGTTGGCGAACGAAGCGGTCCGCTATTCCCGCCAGGGCGTGGGTGGCCGGATTCAGGTCACTGTGTGGGAGTCGGCGGACGAAGCGTTGCTTGGAGAGTCCTCGACACCCGGTTTTTCGGCCTTCCCCAAAGACGTCGAAGATTGTTTGTTATCGCGGATCTTGGAGGAGAACGTGCCGCAGAGATACTATTTGAGCCCGCAAGCGGTCCAAGGGATCCTTTCTCGGGCCCAACTTCGTGGGCGGGATCTCCCACCGGAATTGCATCAGGCCCTGGTGAAAATCGTGGAGACATATCAGGTCCCAGGAACGGCGGACCGGAAGCAGACCTGAAGGTCCATGTGGGGTGCGCCTCTGGATGGATAAAGTTCGCCGCCGGTTTCCACCAGGGCAATTCCGCAAGATCAAGAACTATCGGTTTTGAGACAGAAATGTCACCAACGCTGAAATCTGCATCTTCCGGCACCAATATGACCCCCGCCGTTTTGATTAAAACCACAGCGGGTCAGATTGTTCGCAAACTCACTCCACGTGAATGCGAAAGAGCCCAAGGCTTTCCGGATGACTGGACCCTCGTTCCGACGAAAGACGATGAGTTGATGGCGGATACCAATCGCTACCAGATGATCGGAAATTCGATCACGGTTCCCGTACTCGCATATATTGGTGAGCGGATTATGGCTGCTGACTGCGGAAGACTAAAGGAAGTCAACAGGCGCGGGCGAACGAGATTCTCAGGTGGGTATCCGGATGCTGCGAAGAAGCAAACTCTATCGGATGGAAAGTTTCTAAGTCGAACCGTAAAGGCATAAACATTTTTAAATTAGCGGGATGCGATTGAATAGCGAGTATTTTATAAATGCAGATACCGCGTCCTATGTTCTCTATATGTTCAAGAAATGGTGGTGGTCTGTGGCCGTTGCTAGCATTCAATGCGCGGCCTGCTTCGCATTTGGGGCACCAGGTAGCGTCAAATAAATTGAGCCAGATTCTGGGGGTGTTCACAATCCGACCGCCTAATAAAGGCAGTTCGCTAGAGCTAGATGCTGGACTGCAAATCCGAAAG
>JBCAWP010000271.1:0-3394 GCA_038534535.1 Pseudomonadota bacterium | reverse complement strand
CGCCGCAGCCGAAGCCTGCAAAAAGGGGGGGATAAACAGGTATGTCCGGCCCGCCTGGCGCAAATTGCCGCGCTGTCAGCGTGCGAAATGTTGCCGTGTCGAACGCGGCAAGGGGCCGCCCCCACCAAAGGATCGATGCCGGCGCCCCCGCTGGGGCCTCGATCACAAACAGGCTGTCTTCCGTTTCCAGGCGATAGATATGGTCAGACACAAAAGGCCCTCCGATAGGGAACGAGCTTCTCTTATGGCGAGTTGTCGCGCGGCGGAAGAGACGGGGCCGTCTTCACCTCCGCGCCTGGTAGAGGCGCTAGCGCTCATGCCGGACTGTGACTAAGGAGGGGAAAATGACCTGTTTGGACTGTTCCAATGTCAGATGAGACCTCGAAAACACTGGCCTACACACTGAAGGGTGCGCCCGTTTACCGGCGAGAGCACATCAAGCCCGACGGCCGTTCGATCTATTTTTATGGCTATGATCGCCATACCGATCCGGTCATCGAGGGCGAAAATCTCGAACAGGTGACGGGCTCTGAATTGCGCCGACATCCCTTGCGGGGGGACTGGGCGGTTTATGCCGCAAACCGACAGAATCGGACGTTTAAGCCGTCGGCTGCTGCCGACCCGTTGGCCCCCTCTCGGCCAGGTGAGCCCTTAACCGAGATCCCTTTTGAGACATTCGAGCTTTGCGTGTTCGAGAACCGGTTTCCCAGCTTTTTTGCGAATGCACCGGCGCCGGCGCCGAGCGACCTAGATACGGCGCGGGCGCAAGGGGCTTGCGAAGTGATTGTCTATGCGCCTGAAAGCACAGGGTCGCTCGCAAGCCTCGGTCAGGCACGGCGCCGTCTCGTGGTGGCGGCTTGGGTCGATCGCTACAATGCGCTGCGCCAGCAGGGCGCGGCCTTTGTCATGCCGTTTGAGAATCGCGGCGACGAGGTTGGGGTGACGCTCCACCATCCCCACGGTCAGATTTATGCGTTTCCGGTTGTGCCGGGTCCCCAGCTTGAAGCGGCGAAAGCCTTTGCTGCGGGATATGATCTCAGTGGCCAGCTCGCGGGCTGGGCGCCGGATTATCATATCAACAGCGCCGGCTCCCTTGTCAGTTTCGCGCCGCCTTTTGCGCGCTTTCCCTATGAGGTCTGGATCGCCGGCCGGCGCTCTGTGCCGGGCCCCTGGGCCTATAATGAAGAAGAGGCAGACGGGTTCGCCCATCTCCTCGGTGATACAATCGCCCGCTATGACGCGTTCTTTGGCCGGCCCACACCGTATATGTTGACGCTCCATGCGGCGCCCGCCGGGACGGAGGAGACGTTCCAGTTTACCGCCCAATTCTACCCATTGCTCCGTGCCCCCGAGCGTGTGAAATATCTCGCCTCGGTCGAGCAGGCGACGGGTCTGTTCACGGTGGATATCCTGCCGGAGCAGGCTGCAAAGGCACTCCGGGATATCGATCATGACCTTGCTTGATGATTTTCGGTCAGCCTTTGGCTGCGATGCGTCAGCCACCGCGTCGGCGCCGGGGCGCGTAAATCTGATTGGGGAACATATCGACTATAATGGTGGGACCGTTTTGCCGATGGCGATTGCCCGGTCCGTCAAAGTCGCGCTGTCTCCGGGGGTGACGGATCGAGTACGGATTATCAGTACAAGCTTCCCGAATATGGCTGATCGGCCGGCAGGCGACCCACCTAAAGACCATTGGAGCGATTATGCAATCGGCGCGCTCGCCGAGGCAGAGGCGCGCGGCTGGCTCTCCGGTCCGGTCGATCTTGCCATCGAAAGCACCGTGCCAGATGGGGCCGGGGTGTCTTCATCAGCGGCGCTCGTTACGGCCATCCTCCGGGGCGTGATCAAACTGAACGATGTGCGGATCGCTCCAGTCGAGCTTGCCCGCGCGGCCAGACGCGTAGAAACAGATTATATCGGCGTCCCCTGCGGCTTAATGGACCAGATGGCCGTCGCCCTGTCCCGGCCGGGTGAGGCTTTAGCGCTCGATACACGGACGGATGCCTACCGGATCGTGCCCGTCCCGGCTGACTGGGCGTTCGTCACCCTACATTCTGGGGTCCACCGGACTTTGAGCGACGGGCGATATAAGGCCCGATTTGAAGAGTGTGCCGCAGCAAGCCGCGCCCTTGGTGTTGATTACCTTTGTGGCCTTAACGTTGCCGAGGTGGCGCAGATCGAGAGCTTGGCCAGTCCGCTTAACAGACGTGCCCGCCACGTCGTAACGGAGCATACCCGCGTGATCGAGGCAATTGACGCGGTGGAAGCAGATGACATGGCCCGCTTTGGCGAATTGATGACAGAAAGCCACCGCTCCTATTCGGCAGACTTTGACGCCTCGACCCCTGAGATAGACGCCCTGGTCGCAGACGCTGTTTCATTGGGGGCGTCCGGCAGCCGGCTCACTGGGGGCGGGTTTGGCGGCTGCGTCGTTTCGCTGATGCCGCAAGACATCGCCGCGCATTGGACGGCGCAAGCGCTTGCGCGCCATCCCAATGCCTGGCTCGTCTAGTCGATCGGCGCCAAGCTCGCGCGGATCACATCGATCGCGGGTTTTCGGATCAGCATCTTGTTGCCGTGATAGGCCTTTTGCGGCAGCTGCCCGAGCGCTGAGGCCGCCGCCATGGCCGTCTCCATCAGGTCGTTTTCCTCAACGGCTTGGTCTAGGAAACCCGCTGCTACGGCCTCGTCCGGAGAGTGGGCCCGCGCTTGGATGACCGCCGCAGTAAAATGGTCCTGCGCTAACCGGGCGCGCGGAAGCTCTATCCCAAATGCTGGCAACACCATGCCGATCGCCGTCTCGTTCAGTCCGATCTTAAAATCCCCCTGAACGCCGATCCGCGTATCGGCTGAAAGAAGCATAAGCCCGCCAGCGGCCAGGGCATGTCCAGTACAGGCGATCACCGTCGGAAGCTTGTTTTCGAAGAGGCGGAGGAGGAGATGTCCGCCGCGATTGACGAGGTCGTTCGCTTTCTCTGGGCCTTCGCGCATCACGGTCAGGTCGAAGCCTGCACAGAAACGGCCAGCGCGGCCGGAGAGGAGGATAGCGTTCGCCTCTGCTTCAGCCGTGTCGAGCGCCTCGTGGATCGCTGCGAGCATGTCGAAGCTCAGCGCATTGGCTTTGCCATCATCGAGATGGATATGCGCAATGTCGTTCTCCAGGGTGAGTGTCAGCAGGCTCATGTCGAACTCCTCCATATATCGTCTGAAGCGCGATCAACCCGCTTCGCCCCGGCGTCAGTCAATGCTGCCCCAACGTCAGTGTTGATGCCACTCTGGCCCCATGACACGCTGCGGGGCAATAGCATAGCGGGAGGTGAGATTGGATCTCTCTTTAGGGCCGGACTATGAGGCGTTTCGCGCCGAAACCGAGGCGTTTTTGGAAGCCCAT
>JBCAWP010000270.1:0-3439 GCA_038534535.1 Pseudomonadota bacterium | reverse complement strand
CTGCTGCAATTGCGGCGTCATGACCAGCGATTGGCCCTGGCGCATGTCGAGGGACTGGCGCATCTCCTTGGACCCTACGCCGCGAAGCGTTCGCCGAGATATACTCGCCGAACATCTTCGTTCTGCAAGACGTCCTCAGGGGCGCCGTCGAACAGGACCTTGCCGTCATACATCACGAAGGCGCGGTCCACGATCTGCAGAGTCTCACGCACTTGGTGGTCCGTAATCAGAACACCGAGACCTCGTTTTTTGAGGTAGCGCACGAGGTCAGAAATATCCGAAATGGCGAGCGGGTCGATCCCGGTGAAGGGTTCGTCCAACAGCATGAAGCTTGGCCGGGACGCAAGCGCACGGGCAATCTCGACACGGCGACGCTCACCACCGGACAGCGCCGTCGCCGGGGCGGTGCGCAAGCGCGTAATGTTCAACTCGCCGAGCAGCGCATCGACCTGCGCCTTGCGTTGACTTCTATCTTTCTCAACAAGCTCGACGACCGCCGCGATATTCTCTTCCACCGTCATGCCTCGGAAAATCGAGGCCTCTTGGGGAAGATAACCGAGGCCGAGGCGCGCGCGCTGGTACATTGGAAGGGCGGTGACGTCTTCGCCATCAATGGAGATCTTGCCGCTTTCCGCGCCGATCAATCCCATGATCATGTAGAAACAGGTCGTCTTACCGGCACCGTTCGGGCCGAGGAGCCCGACGACCTCACCGCGCTGAACAGAAAGTGAGACGTCTCGAACCACTTGGCGTTTGCCGAATGATTTCGCCAATCCCGAGACTACGAGGCCCTCTTGAAGGTCCGTCATCGCCCGACCGTCTCCTGTCTGTCGCCCCACTTGGTCCATGTATGTCCATTTAGTGGGATGTGTTTAAAATTGGATGACGAGTGACTGTCCAATTTAGCCCTCTTCGGCCTCTGATGTCGCCGAGTCGGCCGGCTCTGCATCGACCGTAGACGGCGCAAATTGCGTTCGGACACGGCTGTCACACCCAAGCGTCGACCGCCCAAGGGCAATCTGCAGTGTCAGGCAATCGCCCGTCGCGATGTCCTCGCCCCGCGAGAGAATGATGTTGCCTGTCATCACAACAGTGTCGGTATCAGCCGTGTAGACAGCTTTATCGCCGCGCGCTTTCAGATCGGGGGTCACGTAAAAGACCTCGCCTTCAGCTTCCATGGTGTCCGGTGAGGAAAACGCGCCGCCGAGCGTCGAGCCGGTATCGTCGGTGTTGCTCTTGAAATTTATCGTGAGTTTGTCGGAGCGCAGCCGAGCTGACGCCTGGATGACATCCACATTGCCGACATAGATGGCGCGGTTTTCCCGCTCAAACACATCAAGGCGGTCCGCGGCGATCTGAATGGGCCCGCCATCTGGACTCAGCTGTGCCAATGCAGGGGTTGCAAAGAGCGACATGAACAAAGCAGTCAGAAATATACGCATCGTCTTAGTTGTCTCGCTGAAGTCGGCCATCCGGATAGATCACTGTTTGTACGCGATTGATAAAGGTCACGCTATCATCGTCCTTGTTGAGCTCATAGGAATCCGACCTCACATCGCCAATCGGCCCTGTGCCAACAAGAGGCTTCACACCCTCAACCCGTCCCGTCGCGATCAGAACACGCGCTTGCTCTGAGTTGAAAACATACCCCTCACGATCCGCCACTGATACGTCTTCGAACAGTTCGAGAGTTTCATCTTCGCGATTGAAAAGGCCGCGCGGCGCTGAAATCTCGCTCTCATAGGCATCGGTCAGTTTTGGGTTTACGAGATCCACGAGGTTCTCGTCGGCGCGGCGCCGCTCGGCCCGGTCCGCTGTAATCGTGTAAATGTCACCATTGGCATCACGGCCCGTGAAACGCGGGTTTTGCATGACGACCATCTCTTGCGATGGCGGCGCATCATTCGCTGTCTTTGCGCGGCGATAGGCGCTTCCGGCGAGGTAGCCGAAGAAGACACAAACTGTCACCGTCGCTGCCGCTACCAGCCCAAAGCGAAGTGCCTTGACGACCTGCGTCCGCTTGCGCGCTTGCGCGAGCGTCAACTGCCGCCGAGGCGCCCAGTGGTCCAAGGCATGTGTCGTATCTGCGCTCATTGGGTCCTGTTGTAGCCGATGCTATCTTTAACCTAGGGGCGCTGGGGAAGATGCGCCAGCCGTTGCAGCCATGATACCTGCAGACGCTATCAGGAATGGGCAAATATATCGGTCTCAGCCCACCCGCCCAGATCGAGTGCCGCCCTCATTGGCAAGAATCTGAAGCAGGCCTCGGCCATCTCCGTGCGACCCTCGCGCTTTAACATATCTGCCAGTCCATTCTGGATCGCATGCAGGTATAAGACGTCACTTGCCGCATAATGCAGCTGCGCATCGGACAGGGTCTCAGCCCCCCAATCTGAGCTTTGTTGCGCTTTGGAAAGGTCGACCCCGGCGACCTCCTTGGCGACATCCTTTAGCCCATGCCGGTCGGTATAGGTGCGCGCGAGTTTGGAAGCGATTTTCGTGCACCAGACTGGCGCGCAAATGATACCAAGCCATCGCTGCATCATCGCGATATCGAACCGCGCGAAATGGAACAGCTTCAACGTGTTTGGATCAGACAGCAGCGCCTTCAGGTTCGGGCAATCATACGTGTTCCGATCGAGCTGGACGACATGGGCAGTCCCATCGCCCGATGAGAGCTGGACGACGCAAAGAGCATCGCGATGGGGGTTGAGCCCCATGGCCTCGGTGTCAACAGCAACGACCGACCCGAGAGAGAGGCCAGCGGGCAAATCGCCGCGATAGATCTTGATACCGGTCATGTCGACATCCTCTTAGAACATATGGCGCGCGCCATAGCCTAATTGTCACTAGAAAGCGAGATCGGGCCGCTGTGGACTGGCCATTGTGGCCATTTGGTGCGGCTGAGAGGACTCGAACCTCCACGGATTGCTCCACACGGACCTGAACCGTGCGCGTCTACCAGTTCCGCCACAGCCGCACACTCTGGCAATTCGGAGAAGCGAGGGTCTTAAGCGAGCGTCACTGACCGGTCAATCGCTGATCTGCGGCGAGCTCCCATGCCACATGGACAATCCAAACGGACCGTGGTCAAAGGCCTGCCAAACTAGGATCGAGTAACAGGTGACAGCGACCATGGCGAAAGGTCTCGTAACGATTTTCGGCGGATCTGGCTTTATCGGGCGCTATGCGACACGCGCGCTCGTGAAGGCTGGCTACCGTGTTCGCGTCGCTTGTCGCCGGCCCCACCTTGCAGGAGATGTTCGCCTGGCTGGCACGCCTGGCTGGGTCGATATTGCCCAAGCGAATATTCGCAACCGAGCATCCGTTGAGTGTGCCATCGAAGGCGCAGATGCCGTTATCAATCTCGTTGGGATACTATTTGAAACGGGCAAGCAGACATTTGCAGATGCCCAGCGCGATGGCGCCGCGACGGTCG
>JBCAWP010000269.1:0-3444 GCA_038534535.1 Pseudomonadota bacterium | reverse complement strand
TCAATGTCCTTCTAATCAAGTGTGTCGTCTTTGGTGTCTCAGCGGTGCGTCAGTGGACTGCGTCGACACCCTGAACATAAGACAACACATATTGTTTTTCAATAATAATTTTATGAAAAACATATAACTGCTGATTTTTCAAGGACTTGGAGTTCATCGAAAAGCGATATGGACAAACATTGATAAACAATATGAATAGATTGTTAGTCGAAAAATTCCGCTCGCTGGCACTCCTTGACGCCCGCGTACATGGGTTGGATGGGGCGATCAATAGGCTTGCGACGATTTTTTGGGCCTGTCAGAGAGGGGCGGATGGAGACGATTCTCGCCAATTGGCCGCTCATCGTCGGCTTGGCCGGCGCCGGTTTGCTCGCAGGTCTTGCCGCCGGATTATTGGGCGTCGGTGGCGGCGCTGTGATTGTGCCGGCTCTCTTTCTGATCTTTACCGAACTTGGATATGGCGACACCGCGATGCACGTCGCCACGGGAACATCGCTCTCCACCATCATACTAACGTCTCTGCGATCCGTGATGGCCCATCACCAGCGCGGCGCGGTTGATTGGGCCATCTTAAGGGCATGGGCGCCTTGGATCATGGTGGGGGCTGTCGCGGGACGTGCCGTTGCCGGCCAATTGAGCGCGAACGGCCTCACCATGGTCTTTGGCGCCGTCGCCTTCCTGATCTCGCTTCAGTTTTTCTTCGGCCGCCCAAATTGGCGGCTCTTCGAAGATATGGCCACCGGCCCCATCCGGTGGGGGCTTGGCGGCGCCATGGGCGCGCTGTCGTCTCTTATGGGGATTGGTGCCGGGACCTTTGGGGTTACCCTCATGACGGTAAGCGGACGCCCTATCCACCAAGCCGTTGGCACAGCTGCCGGTATGGGGCTTGCGATCGGCGTCCCGGGCGCAATCGCCGCCGTGATTGAAGGGTGGGGCCGGTCCGGACTGCCCGCCGGCTCCCTCGGCCACGTCAATATCGTCGCTTTCGCCTTTATATCTATCCTCACGGTGACCATGGCCCCAATCGGTGCGCGGTTTGCGCACAGCTTGGATGCCGCCAAGCTACGGCGCGTCTTTGCCGTCCTCCTCGCGATCGTCGCAGCGCGGATGATTTGGTCGGTTATTTTCGGATGATGAGCGTGTTGCCGCGGAATTCGTAAGACGACAATTCGCCGAGAAAGCTCATGCCGAGAAGGCTATCGTGCAGCGCATCCTCTGGCAGCACCATCGCATCAATCTCTTCGATTTTGACATTGCCAATTCGGATCGATTCCAATTTGACAAAGGCGCCCTTTGTCTCGCCATTGGCGGTCCGAATGCTCCATTCAAAGTCCAACGCATCCGGATCTAGGCGCAGCCGCTTCGCATCCCGCCATGTCAGCGCGACGATGCTGGCGCCGGTGTCGACCAGGAAATCCACGGCCGTTCCATTCACGTCCGCTGAGGTCCAATAGTGGCCGTCCTCTTCCCGTGAGATGTATGCTGCGCGCGAGGTGTAGGCCCGGGGCGAGGGCGTGGCGACATTGGTCTGCGCAGTCGTCTGGATAGGAGCGGTCTCCGCCGGCTGGCTCTCCCGGTTCATGACGGCCACCGCAAGGGCGAAAATTGCTGCGGCAATCAGAAGGCTTCCAATCCGGTCCATGGCTCAAGGCGCCTCGACAGGGCCGAGCTTAGCGAGGGCGCGAAGTTCATCCATGCGCGCAGGCAATGTCTCCATGACTGCGCCGCGCTCAGCTTCTGAGTAACCCGACCATCCTGCGATTTCCGGTAGTGTTCGACCGCAGCCAAGGCACCAGCCGGTGCGCGCGTCCACAGCGCAGACCTGAATGCAGGGCGATGTCATCGGCGCATCTGTCATGGTCTCTCCAAGCGATCCGGACTTAGTGAAATTCGCGTAACCTGCGACCACCATTGCCTTGAAAGACAGCTTGGTACATGTGTTTTTCAAATTCCTGAAGACTGAGGCCTCAATTGTCCGCGTCCGCTGATTCCGTGTCGCCCTTCGACGATGTGCGCGCACTGGCGAATAAGCCGGTTGAACCAGACGTGGCTGCCGGCGAGGCTGTTGCCCACCAGCTGCGAAAGTTTGGCCGCGAAGGGGACTTCGGCCAGCTTGGTGAAGCCGCTGAATGGCTGGCGCGCTGGCAACGGCGCTATCCCCCCCGCATCGAAAACGCCCTCTTGGTCATGTTTGCTGGATCCCACGGGCTTCTGCAGCAGGGCGTGTCCCTCTCAAGCGATGATAACACACGGTCTTTTGTCGACGCGTTGAAGACGGGGCGCGCGCCCCTATCGGCGATCGCGTCACAGGCGGGGGTGAATATCCAGGTCATGGAACTCGCGCTAGATGTGCCGACGGCGAACATCGCTGATGCGCCGGCCATGTCCGAGCGGGATTGCGCCGCGACGATTGCCTATGGATTTGAAGCGTTGGCAAACAAACCGGACTGCCTCGCTATCGGGGTTTCCGGCGCGGGGATTGGGACAGCGGCGGCCGCCGTCGCATTCGCCCTTTATGGCGGTTCGGCAGATTATTGGGTGCGCCCGAGCCAGGGTGTGCCGGCGGAAATGACCAAATTGCGGGCAGCGCTCGTTGAGAAAGCCGTGCAATGCCATCGTGGTCGGATCAGTGATCCGTTGGGCGCGTTGGCTGCGTTGGGCGGCCGCGAACTTGCGGCCTCTGTTGGCGCGATCCTCGCGGCACGACTCCAAAGTGTTCCGGTTATCCTCGATGGATTTGCCACAACGATCGCGGCTGGCGTCGTGCATGCGTTGAACCCGAAAGCCGTGTCCCACGTCATTGCAGCGCATGCGACACGACGTCCTGCACACGAAGCGGCTCTTGAACGGGTCGATCTGAAGCCGTTACTGGATCTGGAGTTTCAAACCGGTGGCGGGCTGGGAGCTGCGACGGCTGTGGGACTTCTTAGGACTGCGTGCGCACCCTTCATTGCCGAACCATCCGGGCGTGAATGACGTGAGCGCTGTAAACCCGGCGAATGATCGGGTATAAGTGAGCAAAACCAACAGGGTAGGACGACATGAATCTCGAATTTTCACCTGAAGAAATTGCTTTTCGCCAGGAAGTGCGGACGTTCATCGATGAGAACTACCCTGCGGATTTGGCCGGCAAGGGCACCCGCGAAGACCTTTCCAAAGAAGAATTTCTGGCCTGGCACAAAACACTCCACCAAAAAGGGTGGGTGGCGCCGGCTTGGCCCAAAGAGTATGGCGGCACCGGATGGACTGCCACTCAGCGCTACATTTGGTCTGAGGAAAACGCCCGCGTCGATGCCGTGATGCCGCTCCCGTTCGGCGTCTCGATGGTGGGGCCCGTGATCTATACGTTCGGCTCCGACGCACAGAAACAACGCTTTCTACCGCGCATCCTGTCTGGCGAAGACTGGTGGTGCCAGGGCTATTCAGAGCCGGGCGCTGGCTCAG
>JBCAWP010000268.1:0-3457 GCA_038534535.1 Pseudomonadota bacterium | reverse complement strand
AAACTCCGCTGCGCTCAAGGCCTTCGGGGTCATCAGGGCGTAGAGGTTGCAATTTGACCATTCGCCGTCGGCAAACCGGTGAAAGCGTCGTTGCCCGTCGGGATAAACGCCGAGGAGAACCTCTTTACGGGTCATTGCGACGCCGACATCGGTGTTGGGCAATGCCTCACAGAAATGCCGAAGCATATCAGGGGTGAGGAGAACATTGTCGGCTGTTGTGATCACGACTGGAAAGTCTTCGTCTTGTTTCAAAGCGCCAGCGACGCTTTCAAACAGGGACTGTCCTGATTTTACGGCGGTAAGCCGGCCGGCATCCTTGAGAGACTGAACGAGAGGAACGGCGTCTAGCACGTCGGGCGCATCGATTGAAACGGTGATCCGCTCAAATTGTGTCATCGCCTCGACCGTAGAAAGGACGTGTTCGATCAACGGTCGCCCATGCATGGGCATCAAGCATTTATGGCTCACGCCCGCAGCCTGTGCGAGGGCGTTGACGATACCCGGCCGTTGGGCCGCCAGGATCAGAATATGGCGCGGCTGTCCGATCATGGGATCTCCACCGTTTTGACTTGAGCGTCGGTGACAAGCCCCTGACGACGCAAGCTGTGAACAAGCAAGGTTTCGACGAAATCGTGGTGCGTGATGCCGAGGGTCTGGGCTGAAACGGACGAAGCCTTCTTTGACCAGAGATTACAGTTGAGATTTATCTCGATGAAATTCAGCGTGTCGGTCTCAGGATCATACTTGAATTCCATCCGGCCAAAATCGTGCGGCCAGATTTCGGGCAGGATCGTCAACGCGGCCTTTTCAAGGATCGATAGGAGGTGTTCATCCTTGATCGGCGTGAGGCTGACCGTGTCAGTCCCGCCGGTCAAATGCCTTTTCTGCTCATACGTCCGCACCGTTGTGTCATTGCCGGGATCCATGTGGAGCGCCGGTAAAATCCAGGGCCCGTTGGATCCGACAACGGGCAGCGCAATCTCGAACCCCGAGATAAAACTCTCAATGATGACGTCATGGCCCTCGGCCAGCAGTTTTTCGGCGTGGTCGCAGGCCGCATCCCAGCGGTCCGTTACCTTGATGCCCCAGGAGGCGGAGCTCGCATTCGGCTTAACGATCAATTTGGTCCACTCGTATGCCGGTGACGGAATGCGCTCGGCTCCCCGACGGACAATCATCCAATCCGGCGTTCTGACCCCGCGGCCACGCGCGGCGAGCTTCATGAGATGCTTATCGTCACCGAGGCCGCGCAGGATCGGCGTCGCGCCAAAGAAGGGCTTTTGGTGATAGGTCGACAGAAGCGGGGCCAGCATTTCGCTGCCCGAAAACCCGAACCGGTTCATAAAGCTGACGATGAAGTCGATATCATCTACAGGTTCGAACAACCGCTCCATCCGTCCGGAGGCTTCGACTTGAAAGCCGATTTCCTTCAGCACCTCCCGCAACTCGGCGTGATAGACCGCGTGGGTGCCATCGCCAGATTGTGGCGTGCCATCTCCTTCGGCCCATTTCGCTAGAAACAGCACTCGAATGTCGGCTTTGATGCGGTCATCAAGTTTTAATAGAGGACCATGCTTCAAGGAGACCGCTCCGGCTGGACGTCCGACAGGAGGCCGGCTGCGTCGAGGCCCGGTCGCTTAACATACTGCGCAACCCGTCTGCAATTTGAGAAAGCTGCTCGGGATCAGCTGGTTGCAGTCTCCCGGCGCGCCTGTAGAATTCGTTCGCTCCGCTCGAAATCTCCTGGATTATCAACGTCGATCGGAGCATCGGCAAAGGGCATTCGGATGGCCGATATCTGCAGCTTCCACCGTTGCGAAAGGTGTTCTGCAAGCTGGTCGAGCGTTGCCTGCTTATATTTGTACTTCAGCATGAAGGTTAGGCCGAAGGCTTTCATGATGCGTTGGGGCCGTTTGCCAAACTGTCCCCCGGTTTCGAAGACCTTCGCCGCCGTCAGCGCCGCGTCGCTGCGCAACCCATAAAGATTGCAACTCGACCACCCACCATCTTTCAATTCGTGAAACGCCCGCTTCCCATCTGGATACGCTTTCAGGATGACATCTGCGGGGGTCATCGCGACACTGACATCGTCTGTCGACGCACTGAACTGCGACGCGAAATGGTCGATCATCTCAGTTGTATGGAGGGCGTTGTCGCCGGTTGAGATGATCATTGGAAAGGGGGACTCAATCTCATCGATCGCTGTTGAGACACTGAGAAACAGATTATCAGCGCTCGGCATGAAGGCGATGTCGCCGGCGGCGAGCATTTCAGCGAGGCGGGGTGTGGCTTTGAGGAGATCCTCAGACTCGATCGACACAAATATCCGCTCGATGTTTGCGCTGGCTTTTAGCTCTCGGATAACCCGTTCCAGCATGACCTCGCCATCGATCTCGACGAGGCATTTATGGCTAACACCTTGGAGCTTTGCGACTTCGTCGTCGGGGCCTTTTCGGCTGGCTGCGAGAATAAGTCCTGTAAATTTTGTCATAGTTTTCTTCGCCTTATCCCGTAATCGAACGCGATTCCCCAATCATGTCATGAGCGAGGATATTTGGCGAACCGGCATATTGGACTCAAGTGATCGAAAGGTTTTCGCCAACGCTTCGCCATTTTCAAAGCTTGTCGTTGCGCGCGCGCAGTTTTCAAACTTCGCGAGAATCTGAGCATCTGTCAGTGGGTGCTCGCGGCTGCCCACCGGCATGGCTCGCCGGGTTTCGAACCGGCGTCCATCCTTTGTTTGAATATGGACCTCCGTGGGAAAATCGGATTCCAGCGCCTCAACATAGTCCTTTGTGATGATCGGATAGAGCGAACGAATATCGGCTCTAGATATTTGCTGCGGCTCAAAATTCTCCAAACCGACGTCGCCGCGCATGAGTCCAACCGCGAGATTATATTCCAGCGAAAACTTCGCCTCAGCCGGCGTCTCCGGCATCTCGTACATCAGATTGCGCAAATGGGCGGCAGGGGCTCGCACATGGATGCTCGCCACGTCATCAGCCGACAAAGCGTGCATTTCCCGAAGCTCTAAGAGGCCGTCAAGCGCCCGGTGGACACTGCCGCAGTTTGGAAACCGTTTAATCTTTAGCCCGTGATGGAGGATGTGGAGCGGGTCGCCCACATCTTCGTCTCGAAAGGTGACGGTCTGACCGTGCTCGGCTTTCCCGACCATGCTCTCGGCCAGAGTGTCGACGTCGGGCCCAACCATGAGCGTCCTCAGACCCGTGGGGCCATGTAGTGTTTCAGAGCCAGCCGTGATGCCAGCCCGCGCAAATAGTGCAGCTTCGACACCCCCGCTCGCCGCAAATCCAGAATGGAGCGGTTTGGTCTCGGTTCCGAACTGGCTCATGAAGCCGGCAGCACGGCTCGTCGCTAGCGAGATCGCGTGCGCGGTTTGCGTTTCCGACAACCGCAAAGCCCGCGCGCAGGCCGCGGCCGCGCCGACGGCGCCAAG
>JBCAWP010000267.1:0-3488 GCA_038534535.1 Pseudomonadota bacterium | reverse complement strand
CCCGCGACGCCAATGACATCCGCAACGAAGACCAGTATGGGCAATGTCAGGATGCCGGCGATCAAACGCGGCGCATAGAGATAGCGCGTCGGGTTCGCCGAAAGGGTGCGTAAAGCGTCAATCTGTTCAGTGACTTTCATGGCGCCGATTTCTGCGGCAATGCCGGCAGTGACGCGCCCGGCGAGCATGAGAGCCGTGATCGTCGGACCAAGTTCGCGTGTGATCCCAAGCACGACGATATTCGGTACGAATTGTTCGGCATTGAACCGTGCGCCGCCGGTATAAATGTTCAAGGCCAATGCGGCGCCGATAAAGATCGCCGCGAGGCCGACGACGGGCAGCGAGTAAAAGCCCATCTTGACAATCTGGCGCCAGATCTCGCCAGCATACCACCGCGGCGTCAGCGCCGCGGCGATGACGTTTCCGGAGAAACGCGCTAATTGGCCCATCTCCCGCAGCGTGCCCAGAATGCCCGCACCAATCCAGCGCACCGGTGAGAGAATTGCAGGAACTGAATCTGTTTGATTACTCATTCCAAATCCGCTCCGCCCGGGCGCCAAGACCCGTCATCAATTCGTATCCGAGGGTCCCGGCTTCCAGCGCCTGTTGTTCGACATTTGCCCGTGGACCGATGAACTCTGCCATCATTCCGGGCGCAATGGGACAGGTTAAGTCAGTCACGTCGAGCGTCACGAGATCCATGGACACCCGGCCCACAATCTTGCAGCGATCCTCGCCAATATAAGCAAATCCACTGTTGGAAAGGGCGCGAGGCAAGCCGTCAGCATAGCCGGCTGCGACCGTGGCGAGACGATGGTGGCGCCCAAAGCGGCGGCTTGCGCCATAGCCGGTGCTTGCGCCTTGCTTAGCCATAAAGACTGACAGGATGGGAGCCTCAAACCGCAAAGTCGATTTCAGTTTGCCGCCGTTCAGGGGGAGATCGACGCCGCCGCCATAAAGGGCAATCCCGGGTCTGCAGAGGTCATAGGCATAGCCCGGAAGAGCCATGCCCGCAGAGTTTACGAGCGAGCATATGGCTGCCGGCCACTCCGCTGCAATCGCATCGAATAGAGCCTTTTGTTCAATGTTTAGCGGATGGTCCGGCTCATCGGCACACGCCAAGTGAGACATGACGATACCGACGGGTCGATCATCAAGCATCTGCTTCACGGCCGGCACATCCTCCGGGCGCAGGCCAAGCCGATTCATCCCCGTATCGAAGTGAAGGATCGCGGGGCCTGTTTCCACAAGCCCGCCAAATCGCCAATCACGCAATTGGTGCAGCGTGTTAACGATCGGGCGCAGTCTTAGGGCTTTCGCTTCATCGGCGGTCTCTTTGGTAACGCCGTGCAGGATGATGATCTCAGGATCGTCGCCGACGGCGGCCCGTAAGCTGACGGCTTCTTCGAGCGTCGCCGTGAAGAAGCTTTTGCACCCCGCGTTTACAAGGGCCGGCCCAACCCGGTTTGCCCCGTGTCCATAGGCGTCGGCTTTGACAACCGCACCGATTTCGGCGTTCGGCGCGAGGGCATGGAGCGCCTGCCAATTCTGAACAATGGCACCAAGATCAATAGTGAGTCGTGAGACCGTCTGCATGGCCACTGCCCTTAGACAGTTGCGGCCTAGAAGTCATCAGTTGAGATGTTGCGATCTAGATTTCCAAACCGGGTGAGATTGGAATCGAAGGCCAGAATGACCTTGCCGATCGGACCATGACGCTGCTTACCGATGATAACCTCGGCCGTGCCGTAGACATTGTCCATCCGGTCACGCCACCGCTGCCATTTTTCGCTCGCTTGGGGATCGTTCGGATCATGCTCAGGTTCGGTCCGTTCAAGGTAGTAGTCCTCACGGAACACGAAGCTGACCACGTCAGCATCCTGCTCGATCGATCCAGATTCCCTAAGGTCGGCGAGTTGCGGACGTTTGTCGTCGCGCTGTTCAACCTGGCGAGACAATTGCGAGAGCGCCAGAACCGGAATGTTGAGGTCTTTTGCGAGGGTTTTTAGCCCCATGGAGATCTCTGTGATCTCCTGGACGCGATTACCCTGGTGGCGCGCCGAGCCGGTGAGGAGTTGCAGATAGTCAATCACGAGAAGATCGAGCCCGACTGACCGCTGGAGCCGGCGCGCGCGGGCCGCCACCTGGCTCACCGAAAGCCCGCCTTGGTCATCGATATAGAGCGGCAGATTTTGCAGCTCTTCCGTCGCCTCGCGCAACCGTTCAAATTCGTCTTTGGTCAACTCACCCTGGCGGATCTTGTGGGACATGATCCCGCTTCGCTCAGCGAGGATCCGCATGGCCAGCTGCGCCCGCGACATTTCGAGGGAGAAAAATCCGACGACCGCACCGTCGACGGTTTTCTTTGACCCATCTTCCTGGGTTTCACGCCGGCAGGCCACCGCCGCATTGTAAGCAATGTTGAGGGCGAGGGAGGTTTTCCCCATTGAGGGCCGCCCAGCGAGGATGATCAGGTCTGACCGGTGAAGGCCACCCAGCTTCGCATCGAGATCATCCAGATGGGTGGCGATGCCGGCGATCTTGCCTTCGCGTTGGAACGCAGCCTCGGCCATCTCTAGGGATTCAGCAATCGCGTCGTGGAACGCCGAGAGGCCCCGCCCCGTACTCCCGCGCTCGGCAAGATCGAAGAGGCTCTTTTCAGCAAGCTCGATCTGCTTTGATC
Organism: Pseudomonadota bacterium; assembly: GCA_038534535.1. Taxonomy (GTDB): domain Bacteria; phylum Pseudomonadota; class Alphaproteobacteria; order Caulobacterales; family Hyphomonadaceae; genus CALLCD01. Next base: position 805 of record JBCAWP010000267.1, on the reverse strand, counting down.
CGTCCTCGCCGAGTTCTGGTGTGAGGGCGCGGGACTGCATGGACGACCCAAGGGAGACCAGTTCCCGGCGCACCGCGAGGTCACGGATCATCTGGGCGTAATCGCTAATCTCCGGTCCGAACGCAGCGCTATCGAGCAGGTCTGCCAGATAGGTTGCGCCGCCAATCTCAGTCAGCTTATCGGCGCGCTCGAAGTGCTCTCGCAGTGTGACCCCGTCGGCCACCCGGCCGTTTTGGATCAGGAGCTGCGCCGCATCGAAGACTTCCTTGTGCGCCGGGGCATAAAAATCAGACGTGCGCAAAATCTCTGCCACGCGCTCAAAGGCATTATTGTCAAATAAAACCGCGCCAAGGACAGCCGCTTCAGCCGCCAGATTATGCGGGGGAACGATCGCAGTTTCGCGGGTCGGGGAGGTGTCATCGAGTGCCATGGCGAGCGGTGTTAGAGGAAAGTCTTCTGAAAATCCCGTCTTGACTTGCGCGTAATACGTTCCCGGCCCGGACTATCCACAGGAAAGACTCTATCCCAAGTCCTAGCCTCCTGCGATCACTCAGAATAAGACCGCGCTTTCGCGATTGGTCATCGCCTCAAATCGCGCTAGCCCTCGCGCATGGCTAAGATCGCCTCAACCCAGTTCGTCTGCCAATCCTGCGGCGAGGTTCACTCGAAATGGGCCGGGCGCTGCGCGAATTGCGGTGCGTGGAATACCCTGGTCGAAGAAGCCGTAAGCGCCCCGCCTGGCAGTCTGAAACCCCAGAAATCCGGCACCCGCGCGTCTACTAAAGCAACCTTCACAGCGCTCGAC
>JBCAWP010000266.1:0-3491 GCA_038534535.1 Pseudomonadota bacterium | reverse complement strand
CCTGCGCTGGCCTGTCCGGATCAGGAAACGGTGAACCGCGTGTACCAGAAAGCGATCGAGCTGGGCGCCGCCGATGAGGGCGAGCCGGGCGAGCGTGTGCCAAACTTCTTCTACGGCGCCTATTTCCGTGACCCCGACGGCAATAAGATCTGCGTTTGTAAACTCGGCGGGTAAAAAGTGACCGTCAGCCGACTAGTCTGAGTGATCGGCTGGCGGTGCATGTTCCCCAGGTGCAGCGGGCGCCACGACGATCTCTTCCGGGGGGCCGACGGGGCCATTCCTGTCGAACGCCTCAATGCGGTAATGGCCAGCCGGTAGCAGGAGCGGGATCCCTGTTTCTCCTGGCAGAAGCAGCACGCGATCGAGGGGCAAGGTCGGCCCGCGGGACTGCACGGGGCGGCCTTGCTCGTCTATCTCGAGGCGCCGTGCTTCGATGATCACTGGCACGTCAAGGCCGGTGAACCGCGCCGGGATGGCGACATCCTGGTCGCCGAGGCTGCGCCGCCAATCGGGGCGGTTGTTCGTGAACGTCATGGGCGGATGGCCGAGGGCAAAATCTGTCTCGGAAATCTGCGCGGTTGTGCCATCCTCCTTCGCCAAAGTTTGGGTGAGAACCGGCGCGCCCGTCGCCGACACGCAGGCGGTTTGCGAGATGGTGAGCGGATCGATACCGGTCAACGCCTTTAGCCGCCGCGCCATCATCTGGCCGGCCCAGCCCTCGACATGCTCGAACACATGGTCATGGCCGGGGACGATGATCAGTTTTGCCTGAGGGGCCGTGTCGAAGACACGCTCTTTCAGGCGCTGGGCTTGCGCAGCTTCCCGGCCATCCGGGTGATCCGACGACTCATAGGCGACGAGTGTAACGCCGCGCGATTCTAGTTGGGCCAAGAGCCGCGCATGGGCGGGATCGGCGGAGTAGAAGACGTCTTGCGGACCGATTGGCCGGCCACCGCGGTTCATGATGGAGTCGGCAAAGGATTCATAGGCGTAGTAGCGGTAACCGGCGTCGATGAGGGCGTCGATCAAGCCCAATGGATCAGCGCGGTGGAGCGGGATCATGTGGTTTTCGTTGAGGATAACGATCTGCGTGCTGTTTGCTGCGCCCGTAAGTGTCTGAACTGGATCGCCAAGGCCTTCGCCGCAAACGCCCCCTGGCTGTGTTCGCGTCCAGAAGTCGATTTCGGCCTGGATAAGGTCTTCCCGGCCTAGCACGGCGGCGAATTGTTGGCGGTGGTCGATTTCATAGGGGTTCGGGTCTCCGGCGGCGAGATAGTCTGCCGACTCCCAAAAGGTCTCATTCAGGACTTTGGCCGCGTCAGGGACTGGTTCTGCCCGTCCGGCGAAGGAGATTGCGAAGGTGAGGCAAAATAAAAGGCAGGTGCGCATTTTCGGGCTCCCTCCGTTTTAGAGCCGGTCGCATGCTCGACGGCTAGTTGAGCGTAAGGTGCGCTCGTTCTCAGTGCAACAAGTGCTCGCGCCGCGCCGTCCCCCACGCTAAGGCCATGTGTCTGTATTTTGACAGGAACGGGCGAGGGAGCGGCCATGGATTGGGGCTGGGATAATGCGCGGGCACTCATCGGCATCGCGTTCATCTTTGCGATTGCCTGGAGCCTGTCGGAGAACCGCCGGGTGTTTCCCTGGAAGATCGTTCTGGGGGCAGTCGCGATCCAGTTCACCTTTGCCTTGTCCCTGTTCGGCATTCCTGTCATTCGCAGGGGCCTGTTCCAGGCGAACACGGTTGTTGATGGGCTGATCGATGCCACGGCCTACGGGACGAGCTTTGTGTTCGGACCCGTTCTCGGTAGCCAGGGGGGCTGGGAAGGGCTCACCGGCCAGCCGGGGCCGATCTTCGCAGTGCACTTGTTGCCCTTGATTATTGTGGTTGCGGCCCTGTCCGCCATTTTGTGGCATTGGCGCATCCTGCGGTGGATCACGAAAGGGTTCTCATCCATCTTCCAGCGGTTTCTCGGCCTCACCGGCGCGACCTCTCTGGCGGTGTCCGCGAATGTGTTCATGGGCATGACCGAGGCGCCGGTTCTGATCAAACCATACATCAAGGGCATGACCCGTTCGGAACTGTTCATCTTGATGACGGCGGGGTTTTCCACAGTGGCGGGGTCTGTGCTGGTTCTGTATTCGGTGTTCCTCGGACCGGTCATGGACAATCCGCTCGCCCAGCTTTTGACCGCGTCCCTTATGGCGGCGCCGGCGGCGATTGCCCTGGCGTTGGTGATGGTTCCCGAATCCCAGACGACCGAGGCGCGCAATCAGGAACCGGATTTCGAATACCAGTCGACGATGGACGCCTTCGCGACGGGGGCGACCGACGGGCTGAAAATAGTCGCGAATATTGTGACCATGCTGATTGCGGCGCTGGCGCTGCTTTACCTCGTCAATCTCGGTCTTGGCGCCTTCCCGGATGTGGAGGGCAAGCCCTTGTCGCTGGAGCGCATCCTCGGCTGGATCTTCTCGCCACTGATGTACATGGTGGGCGTGCCGATGGAAGAGGCGGCGCGGTCCGGCTCGCTGATCGGCGTAAAGACGGTGCTCACTGAGTTCGTGGCCTTCTTGCAGCTCGCTGATGTTCCCGTCGAAGAGATGAGCCCCCGCACGCGGATGATCACGGCCCACGCGATCAACGGCTTTGCCAATTTTGGCTCGATCGGCATCCTGATCGGTGGGTTGACCATTATCGAGCCGGCCCGCCGCGAAACTTTCCTCAATCTTGCATGGAAGACCTTGCTCGCCGGCACATTGGCCACGTGTCTCTCCGGGGCCGTGGTCGGCGTATTGCCATTCGCTCTTTTTTCTGGGGCTTAGAGTATGGCGTTCAGAACATTTGTATTGCCCGCGGCGCTTTGTCTGGTCTGTGCCGGCGACCTAACGGCACAAGAGACGGCGTCTTGTGTGGTAGACGACCGCGATTGTCAGACCTTCGCCGAGGGTTCGAAGCGTCTTGACTCAATCACAATCGTCAACGGCCGCCGGGGCACCCAATCGGCGACGTCGGCCGCCGTTATCGAAGGCGATGCGATCGAGCGCCTGAACGCGCTGCGCCTCGGCGATGTCCTGGCCGATGTGCCAGGGGTATTCTTTTCGGGGCTGAACGGGCCGCGGGAGACGCCGCAGATTCGCAACACGCTGTCCTTCGACAATCGCACGCTCTTTCTCGAAGACGGCGTGCCGCTGCAGTCGTCTGTCTTCTTCGACCAGTCCGCGCTTGGCTATTCGACGGCGCTTGCAAGCCCCGGCGCGGTCGAAGTTCTGCGCGGACCGGGCACGGCGCTTTATGGCTCGGATGCGTTTACCGGCGTGATACAGGCGCGCTCCCAGGAGACAAGCCAGTTTTTCGAGGGTAATGCGCGGGCACGCTACGGCGAATTCGGTCTCTTCGACGGTGCCGTCAGTATCAATGCGCCGCGGTCGGCTGTGTGGCGGATCAATCCATGGGCACGGTGGAAGGCCGTCTCATCACGAAACCCATCTTC
>JBCAWP010000265.1:0-3504 GCA_038534535.1 Pseudomonadota bacterium | reverse complement strand
CAAACAAGCGATCCTGCGGCGCCACTACAACAACCGGCAGCCCCTCTTCCAGGAGCGCAATAGGCCCGTGCTTCAGCTCACCCGCCGGGTATCCCTCGGCGTGAATATAGGAAATCTCTTTCAGTTTCAGCGCACCTTCATAGGCGAGCGGACAGTAAATCCCGCGGCCGATATAAAGCGCGTTCTCCGCTGTCATGAGTATTTCCGCCGCTTCGATGATTTTCGGCTGACGGGTCAGCGTCTCATTGATCAGTCGCGGTAAACCCACAAGCGATGAGAGGAGATCCCGTTCAGCGCCTTCGTCAATGCGCCCCCGCGCCTTCGCAGCTGAAATCGCAAGCGTCGCAAGCACAGCGAGCTGCGCGGTGAAGGCTTTCGTAGAGGCAACCCCGATTTCTGGGCCCGCCTGTGTCGGCACCACAAAGTCCGCATCGCGGGCAATCGAGGATTCCGGCACATTCACAATCGCCACATTCGGGACGCCATAGGTCTTGCAGTGGCGCAAGGCCGCGAGCGTATCAGCGGTTTCGCCCGATTGGCTCACCAAGAGCGCCGGGCCAGTCTGCGGCAGCACGGGTTTGCGGTATCGGAACTCCGAGGCGACATCGGTCTCGAAAGACAGCCCCGCCAAATCCTCAAACCAGTATTTCGCGACCTGCGAGGCATAATAGGACGTGCCGCAGGACACCGCGACCACCCGGTCGGCCCGCTCAAAGACATCCATTAATTGCGGGTCGCAAATCGTTGTCAGCTTGCCTGGGTCGACATAAGGCGCGAGCGAGCGCGCCGTCGATTCCGGCTGCTCGTGGATCTCTTTCTGCATAAAATGGTCGTACGGGCCGAGTTCGACCATGGCCGCGCTCACCCGGCTGCGCACCCGTGGACGCTCCACAGTGTTTCCGTTCGTATCGCGAATGGTCGCGGCGTCCGGATAGGCGACCACCCAATCACCCTCTTCCAGATAGGTGACCTCACGCGTCAGCGGCGCAAGCGCAATCGCGTCCGAGCCGAGATACATTTCGCCGTCCCCATAGCCGAGCACGAGCGGACTACCCTTCCGCGCGCCGATCAAAAGACCCTCTTCCCCGGCGAACACGGCCGCGATCGCGAAAGCGCCGTTCAGGTCGCTCAGCATCCGGCCGAAGGCGTCTTCCGCGCCGAGTCCGTCATCCATATAGCCGCCAAGCAATTGCGCGATCACTTCACTGTCTGTGTCCGAGCTAAAAACGCGGCCCGCAGCTTCCAGGCGGTTTTTCAGGTCCTGGAAATTCTCGATAATGCCATTGTGCACGATGGCCGCGCGGCCACTCATATGCGGGTGAGCATTGGTCTCGGTCGGTTTGCCATGGGTCGCCCAGCGCGTATGTGCGATGCCGGTTTTGCCAGGCGCCGGCGCATCGCCGACGACGCTGCGCAGGGCCTCAAGCCGGCCAGCGGCCCGGCGACGTTCTACCGAGCCGTTCTTGGCAACCGCGATTCCCGCCGAATCATAGCCGCGATATTCCAAACGGGCGAGCCCTTCCAAAAGCCGCCCTGCGACCTCTCCATGACCCGTAATGCCGACGATTCCACACATACAAAAACCTCGCCTATTACCCTACGCCATCCCAAAATATTGATACCAGACAATGTCTTTCAGGTGACAGAGATGAGCCGCAATCGTGATGGGTTGGACACAATTGGAAACACGTTGCCTCTATTCAAACTCGACCCGCTCCTGCGAAAAATAGAACAAAGACTGGGCGTTTTCCGTCAGGTCACTGGCCTCCATAGCGAGCAGCGCGCTGAGTGCCGCCGCGCGATCAGCCAGCCCTTTTTCGAAATCCGCCTCTATCCGGCCCCGTGTCCCGGTAAACTCCAACGTGTCCATGATCGTTTCGTAAAGCCCAACCGACCCCGCCATAAATAGCGATTCGAAGACAATTTTGCTCGCGATTTTCTCACTGATGGTCCCATAATCGAATTGCTGGCGCATGGTTTTAAGCGGCTTGACGACAAAATCGAGCTCCTGGCGACTATCCGGACTGCGCATCAGATAATTCTTCGCCGTCAGCATTTGCTGGTCGATTTGACGGATCACCCCCTCGTCCAATCCATCGTAGACAATAACGATATCGATATCGGATCCGCGCACCATCTCGCCGACAGCCTCAACCTCGCGCGGCTCATTATGCCCGAGATAATACGCCAAATCGCCGGCGAGAAAGGCGCAGATATGTTCGCTTTCTTCCTTCGATAGCCGGTCAAACACGTCCGCGAGCACCTTCCGGCCAAGGCCAATCTTCCACCGGCTGATATACATGTGCTCATTGCTCAGCCGGATCAGGCGCTCCAGCACGCCATCTCGCTGGTCCGGCAGAGAGACGAGCGTAAAAGAAAGAAAGTCCCTCAAAATCGATGGGCTGAGACGAATCATATCGTCCCGCGTCTTGTCGAACCGCAGATAATAGCGGGAGAATTGGGAGAGCTGCAGCTCTTCGGACTTAAAACAGGCCTGCCAGGCCGACAAATAATCTGTGCCGTCCAAATGGGCCATCAGCTCTTTGCCGAGCATGGGCCCATTGTCCACCAAGAGCGCGGAGATCTTATTCGTGAGAGATTGGGTCATGACGACGCGAGCTTTCAGCAGATTTGTCGAAACCGTATAGAGGCCCGCGCGCGTCGTCTATCGGCTAGGGACGGACGTTCCAGGCCTCGACCCGCACCGCGCCGTCAGCGCCGATCTCAAGACATCCAAACGCAGCTGTGCGGAGCTTACGCGGCCAGTCAGCACCGTTCTTGGCGATATCGAGGGCAAATCGCGCGATGCCATTACTGGTCACAATCAAGACCGGGCCCTTCGGATATTGCGCCGCAATCGCCGAGAGCTGTTCGCGCCACGCTGATCGCAGGCCGTCACAATCGACCTTCCAGCCGTCGGGGACAATGGAGTGCGCCTCCCAGGCGTTGAGAGCCTCGGCGCCGATGCGCGCGATCACATCGTCTTCCGGCTGTCCCTCGTCCGGGCCGTAATCGATCTCCGTCAGAAAATCGGTGATCTCGACACCGCCGCGATATCTCAGCATCTGGACAATTGGCTCAAGCGTCTGGCGCGCCCTCAAAAGGGGCGAGCACATCACGGCCTGAAAAGAGACGCCCGTGGTCTTGAAATACACGGCCAAGGCAGAGGCCTGGTCCCGTCCGGAGGATGACAAGTGCAAATCAGTCAGGGCGCCGACCCGCAAAATCGTGTCACCGGGATCAAATGTATTCCCATGGCGCAGGATGTAGACGCGCGTCATCGGGCAAAATACGCCGCATCGGGATCCGGTCTACCACTGAGCTGCCCATTCAGGCGCGCCAGATCCTCCGGCGTATCAATCCCGGACGTCGCCACGTCCGGCGCGGCAACTTCAACTGCATCAATCGTCATCCCGCTTTCCAGGATGCGGAGCTGCTCCAGCCCCTCCAATTGTTCATAGGTTGAGACAGGCGCGGAAACGAACCGTTCCAGCGCCGCCCGAC
>JBCAWP010000264.1:0-3559 GCA_038534535.1 Pseudomonadota bacterium | reverse complement strand
CGGGAGACGAGCCATTGGGATTGGATCGGCGACGCTGTCACCGTCCAAAATGCCGAATCGCAGGCTGAAGCGCGCAAGGCCAGCATGATCCGGTGGTTCAGCGGACCGCGCCGGGATGAGGCGTCGGCTGTGGACGGTGACAGCGTCGCCGATCCAATCCCAATGGCTCGTCTCCCGCGACGCGCCGCGCCCCGCCGCGATCTCGCCCGCGATGAGCGCGATCTCATGACTGGCATCGGATTTCGCCGCCGTATCAACCTTTAGATCAAGCTGCCGCAGCACTTCATCGGCCGGGTGAGACCGTCCGCCATGGCGCAGCCGATCCGCAAAGCCACTGTCATTGGACTTTTCCGCCACAACATCTTCGATCAGCGCCTCGATTTCCGAGCGCGTCTCGGCGTCTATTACATCGGCCAGGGCCGTCTGGCGTTGGTAAGCCATTCCTCGTACGCCCTTTCACTCTTGCCCAAGGCACCCCATCGCGGGGCTGATCCGCCCACCCTGCCGAACACATCCGATCGGTGCAATTCGACAGGTTAAAGTAACACTTAATTAACCCGCCTGGAAAGGCCTCGCGCGCCGCGCTCTCCGGCCGCGATCGCCCCCCGCGCTTGCGCAACCCGTTGGGGATGTCGATAAGGCAAAGCCGTGCCGCTGCATCATCCCCATTTCAGGATCCCAAGCCCCATGACCCCTTCGCCGCCGAAAAAAGTCGTCCTTGCCTATTCCGGCGGGCTCGACACCTCGATCATCCTCAAATGGCTACAGACAGAGTTCGGCTGCGAGGTCGTCACCTTCACCGCTGATCTCGGCCAAGGCGAAGAGCTCGACCCCGCCCGCCAGAAGGCCCTTCAGCTTGGCATCCCTGAGGAGAACATCTTCATCGACGATCTCCGCGAGGATTTCGTCCGCGATTATGTCTTCCCCATGTTCCGCGCGAACGCCGTTTATGAGGGTGTCTACCTCCTCGGCACCTCCATCGCCCGGCCCCTCATCGCCAAGCGCCAAATCGAAATTGCTGAACAGGTCGGCGCCGACGCCGTCTGCCACGGCGCCACCGGCAAGGGGAACGACCAAGTCCGCTTCGAGCTTGGCTATTATGCCCTGAAGCCCGATATCCGCGTCATCGCGCCCTGGCGTGACTGGGCCTTCAAATCCCGCACGGACCTCCTCAAATTCGCCGAAGAGCAAGGCATCCCGGTCCCGGCCGATAAGCGCGGCGAAGCGCCTTTCTCGGTCGACGCCAACCTCCTCCACACATCTTCCGAAGGCAAAGCCCTGGAAGACCCCGGCGCCCCGGCCCCTGATTTCGTCTTTCAGCGCACGGTCGACCCCGTCGACGCGCCAGACACACCAGAAGACATCACCATTGGCTTTGAAAAGGGCGACCCCGTCTCCATCAATGGCACGGCGCTCTCGCCCGCCGCTCTCCTGACCGAGCTTAATGCGTATGGCCGCAAGCACGGCATCGGCCGCCTCGACCTCCTCGAAAACCGCTTCGTCGGCATGAAATCGCGCGGGATTTATGAGACCCCCGGCGGCACAATCCTCCTCACCGCCCATCGCGGGATTGAACAGATCACCCTCGACAAGGGTGCGGCCCATTTAAAAGACGAGCTCATGCCCCGCTATGCCGAGCTCATTTATAATGGCTTTTGGTGGAGCCCGGAGCGGGAAATGCTGCAAGCCGCGATCGACCATTCCCAGCTCATGGTGACGGGCGAGGTCACGCTCCGCCTTTATAAGGGCGCAGCCCACCTCCTCGCCCGCACCTCGCCTTACTCGCTCTATTCCGAAGCCCATGTCACCTTCGAGGACGATGCCGGAGCCTATGACCAGAAAGACGCCGAAGGCTTTATCAAGCTGAATGCGCTGCGGCTGCGGCTGCTCGCGGCGCGGGATAAAAGGGTTGGGCGGAATTAGCGACCGGTCGCGCAGCGATTATTTGATCCAGTGGATCAAATAAAGGGAGTTAATGCCCCGGCAGGGGCTGACCATCGACCCCAAAGGTTGAGTTCCTTTCGAAAAGAGGCAAATTGTTTTGTGGAGGTGCCCATGCGGACAATTCTTATTTTGATCGCTTATTGCCTGGGGCTTAGCGGTGCAGATGCCCAAGAACGAACCGATAGTGGTCGAATAGAATTTCGTGAGGGCGAGATCGACATCGTAGACGGTGACACCGTCTGGATTGGGATTCACCAGATCAGACTCCATGGCATTGATACAGTCGAATCGACGCAACAATGCTTGTCAGGATTAGATAATGTTGGGTGTCATGAGTTGACGTTGGACGTTCTTCGCGACTTTACGGAAGCGGAAGATTTCCATTGTGACGGACACATTGGCAATGACGAAAAGCCGAAGACCAATCGCGGGCGATATGTCGCCACTTGTTACGTTGGCGACCTGGAAGTGAACCGAGCCTTAGTCGAACAAGGCTGGGCATTCGCCGCGAATACCGTCGAGGCTCGCGAGCTGTACGGACAGGCGGAAGCAGAAGCTGCTGCTGCGCGTCGAGGTCTCCACGCCTTTGATTCTGTGCAGAAACCTTGGATCTACCGAAGAGAGCAACGCGAAAGCTCCAGCTGCTCGTGTGAAAACTAAATTGCGCCGGTGACACATCGTGGTGGGCCCTCTGACCGCTGCTCTGTAGCGGGCAACGGTGGTGTTTGATTGCGTTTGAATAAAAACGGAGTTGGATCCGCGGGTCGCGCCCGAGGATGACTCCCTCGTTTTGCGGTTATTCTCCACGCGGAGTCATTGCACGGCTTGACCGTGCAACCCATCTCGGGCATGTTGCGGAAAAGAACAATACATGAACATTTTACATGGCCCGCTACGACTTCATCGCCGTCTATCTCCTCGCCAATCGCAGGAACGGAGCGCTCTATTGCGGCGTGACATCGGATCTACCGAAGCGGCTCGAACTCCATAAGCTCGGAAAAGGCTCAACCTTCACGGCCGAGTATGGTTGCAAGGCGCTTGTCTGGTTTGAACGTTATTTCGATATGCACCTCGCCATCCGCCACGAGAAACGCATCAAGCGCTGGAAGCGACGGTGGAAGATCGACCTTATTGAAGAGAGCAATCCGGATTGGAAGGATTTATCTATGGATGTGGTGGTGCACTGATTGGACGGATTAGGTGTTGGATCCTCGGGTCGCGCCCGAGGATGACGCCCTCGTCTTCCGATTATTCTCCAGGCGGAGTCATTGCACGGCTTGACCGTGCAACCCATCTCGGACCTCCGCTAGGTTCCGGCCGCGATGACAGTCTTGGGAGCGTCCGACTTCGTCCGCTTTGGGTCAGGGCAGTCTAACCTTGCGCAGCAACGTTAGTAAGGCCGCTTACGCTCTAGTTTCTTCACGTGCGGGCTTTCTTCGTCATAGTCGGCTAATCGACGTTTAGGTGGTTGGCCCGGTTTCCTTGCCCGATAAGAGCCTTCTTTATGCTCTTCGATGATCCGCTCGATGGCCCATGCGAGAGTCTTTCCGCGACCTTTCGCAATGCCTTCAACATAGGCGGCGTTTTCCTCTAAAAGATTGGCTGTAATTCGTTT
>JBCAWP010000263.1:0-3566 GCA_038534535.1 Pseudomonadota bacterium | reverse complement strand
TGTGGATGGCCCATATGACATGGACATACAAACAGATTGATTGCTTCCCACCGAGCGTGGGGAGCCGTGCAGGCCCTACGCGCGGTATGCGCTGCGGACCTGTTACCTAGCCAAATTATCCAAACCTCGACTGACAGCCTGGCCCTGAACCGGCCAGCCGTCAGCTATGGAAGGAGGGTGTCATGGGCAAGCCTATGACCCGGCCGTGCGTGCCATTTGGAAAGGCGCGGACGGCCCCAACGCCGCTTTTGCAGCACCTTGCCGGGGCATATGCTGCCGAGATCGCCCGGATTTGGCCGGCCCCCCATGAGGGGTTTCTGGTCTTGCCGGCGGCCCGGCGCCATGTGGCGGCCCTGCTCGTGGACGCAGCCGGACGGCCTGTCTCCGCCGAGGAGGCTGGCCGGATCTTGGACACGGTGACCTTTGCGCGGGACAAGGCTGTGTCGGCTGATCTTTTGCCGGCGGCGAGCATCAGCCTTATGACGTTGCTCGGCAAGCTCGGCGAACGGTTGTGGCCGCCAGGCGACTATGCCGTGCTGATGGGGCTTGCGCGTCGCCATGGCCTCGCAAAGTTCCTGCGGCACCTGGAAACGCCAGACCGGATGCGCCTGCGGCTTGCTGCGTCCCTGCCGGACGAGCTGGTCCATCCGCGGATTCTGGGGGCGATTTCCTCCAAGATGCATACGGAAGACTTTGCCGAAGCCATGGCCGCTTATGTGGCCTCGGAAGGCGAGGCGGCACTGCCGGGCCTGTTGCGCGCCCTTCGCCAGGCGAAGTCACCGGTCGCCATGATGGACCGGATCGGCGCGGCGCTCCTGCCGGATGCGTTCGCCGAGACAGTGCGTCGCCCGAAACTGCCGCCGCCCTATGAGGCGGTGGTGACCCGTAAGCAGCTGAAGGCGACGGCGCTCGCCTTTCAGAACTGCCTGCGGACCTATGAGGGTGACCTTGCCAGCGGGCGGACGTGCGTGTTCGTGCGGCGGGGCCTGCCAGAGATCGTGCTCTCCTTCGATTTCGAAGACCGGGGCTGGCATCTGGAAGAGGCGTCGCTGAAGGGCAACAAGCCGGTGCCAGCCGATCTCCTACCGGTCGTGGTCAGCGAGCTGCGGGCGAATGGGATCTGGGTCGGTACGCCGCTCGGTGTGCTGGCGCAGCGGCTGCACGACCATGCGTGTCCGGAGTGTAATACGCCGACGCACGCCCCCTATCCGAACTGGCGGGGGGTGCTCGCCGGGACAGCCACGCGGGCCTAGGACAAAAAAGAGGGTGGACCTCCGCACGGTGTGGAGGGCCACCCTCAATTTGTGGCATGGCCACGTCGCTACCAGATGCGGATGCGCTCCTCCGGCGGTAGGTAAAGATCATGGTCGTCCGAGACGTCGAAGGCGGCGTACCACTCGTCAAAATTCCGCACCACTCCGTTCACTCTGTACCGCGGCGGCGAGTGCGGGCCGCGCACAAGCTGTTGGCGGAGCGCTTCGTCACGGTAGACGTTTCGCCAGACCTGGGCCCAGGCCATGAAGAAGCGTTGGTCGCCCGTTAAGCCGCCGAGGATGGGGGCTTCCTCATCGGGACTGACATTGCCATCTCCATTCACATCGAGGCTGATCTGGTAGGCCCGGTAGGCCATGGAAAGGCCACCCAAGTCTCCGATGTTCTCGCCGAGGCCGAGCCTGCCATTGACGCAGGTTTCTCCGTCATCAAGCGGGCAGAACGCATCATATTGCGCGGCAAGACTGCCGGTGAGCGCTTCGAAGTTTCTGCGATCCTCATCGGTCCACCAATTGCGCAGGACGCCGTCGCCATCGGATTTAGAGCCTTGGTCATCAAAGCCGTGACCCATTTCGTGGCCGATCACGCCGCCAATCGCGCCATAATTCACGGCGGGATCCGCCGAGATGTTGAAGAAGGGCGGTTGGAGGATACCGGCCGGGAACACGATCTCGTTCCGCGTCGAGGAATAGTAGGCGTTCACGGTCTGTGGAAACATGAACCATTCGGTCTTATCGACGGGCTTACCGAGCTTTGAAAGCCTGTCGGCGAACGCCCATGCGTTTTCCGCAACGAGATTGGCCAGAGGTTCGCCTGGCCGAACCTCCAGGTCATCATAGGTCTCGAATTTTTCGGTGTATCCGATCTTTGGCGTGAACTTTGCGAGCTTATCGCGGGCTTCGACTTTTGTGTCGTCACCCATCCAGGTGATGTCGTCGAGATTAACGGCCATCGCCGCGCGTAGGTTCTCCACGAGCCCTTCCATTGCGGCCTTATATTCGGCTGGAAAGTGACGCTCGGCATAGACTTTGCCGACACCTTCGCCCATGGCGCCTTGGACCGCGCCGACGCCGCGCTTCCAGCGCTCACGCTGTTCTTCCTGGCCACGCAGCGTTCGGCCATAGAGGTCAAAGCTCGCAGCATCGATCACACCCGGCAAGACGGCGGCGTGGTCCGACAGGAAGTGCGCTGTGAGATATGCTTTCCACGTGTCGAGATCGGTCTCGCTCGCGACGCGGAATAGTCCGCCGATGCCGCTGCCGAGCTTACTGAGTTGCTCCTCGGTGAGGCCGAATTGCGCGACCTCTTCAGCCGTCGGCGGGATCTGGCGGACGTTGAATTCGGCCTCGCCATCGACGCCAAAGCTGGCGAGCATCACTGCGACCGGAAAGTCGCCACCCAGCGCGAGAAATTCCTCGGCAGACATCTTGTTGTAGGTAATGTCGCGGTTGCGGCCGACGGTGCGGTCCCACTGCTCAGCGGCGATACGGGTCTCAAGGGCGATGATTTTGTCGGCCCACTCCCCAACATCTTCATAGCCGGCTTCGCTCAAGAGTGTGGAGAGGTAACCGCGATAGGCGACGCGTAGAGCCTCGTTCCGTTCGGTGTCTTCCAGATAGTAGTTCCGGTCCGGCAAACCGAGGCCAGATTGGTTAAACTGGAAAATGTAACGGGAGGGGTCTTTCGGGTCGAGATCGACAAACCCGCCCACGGGCGCGCTGAAACCAGGCGCGGCAAAAAGGGTCGCAAGGTCCTCATAGGATGAAATGGCTGCGATTTGGTCGAGCCAGGGCTGGGCCGGTGCGAGGCCCGCTGCCTCGATGCCTTCCAGGTCCATAAAGGCGTTATAGAAGGCTGCGATTTTCCCTTCGAGCGTTGCCGGATCGGGCTCCGCGGCGGCAAGTTCCTCGATAATGTTTCGAACGCGCTGCTCTGATTTCTCGCGTAGCAGTGAGAAAGAGCCATAGCGGGACTCATCGGCCGGTATCTCGAATGTATCGAGCCAGTTGCCGTTTACATGTGCGAAGAAATTGTCGCCCGGATGCACGGCGTCTTTGATGGTTTCCAAGTCGATCCCGAATTCGCCCCATTCATCGCGGCCGGTTGTTGTCACCGGGCGCGGTGTAAAATTGGAGGCGGAGGCTTTAGTTGTTTCCGTCGGCGCTTCGGCAGCCCCTTGCGTTGTGTCGTTTCCGCAGGCCGCCAGGAGTGCGATCGCTGACGTTGCGAACAAGAACTGTTTCATTCGGATCCTCTCATTTCCGGCGGCAAAACCGGAACGCGATCAGTGGAGG
>JBCAWP010000262.1:0-3575 GCA_038534535.1 Pseudomonadota bacterium | reverse complement strand
GATTGATTTTCGACTGCCAATGGTCGAGGCGACCAATCACGGTTTCGAGGCGGACGGATGTTTCACGTGAAACATCGATCTCTTGGAGGAGATCATCCGGGCCGTAACCGTCAGCGTCATTCATTTGGACTGGCGCGCCTTGGTCGGCGTTTTGCGGACATAAGCCAGAAGCGCCGTGAGAGCCGCCGGGGTGACGCCCTCGATCCGCCCGGCCTGGCCCAGGGTCGTCGGACGGACACGGTCCAGCCGATCACAGACTTCGGACGAAAGACCCCCGATTGATCCATAGTCGATATCTGGCGGGAGGCGCAAAGCCTCGTCTTTTTTGAGAGCCGCAACATCGGCGCGCTGGCGATCGAGGTATCCTGAATAGGTCGCCTCGGTCTCAAGCTGCTCGCGGACGCGGGCGCTTATCTCCGCCAATTCAGGCCACGCCGTAACGAGGTCGACGAAAGTGATATCAGGATAAGACAAATAGTCGGCGGCGGACCGGACGCGGCCGTCCTGGTTGACGCGCCAGCCAAGACCCTTGGCCTTGGCGGTGCTCATCGTCAAATTCGTGATGACGGCACGTGCAGCGCTCAGCGCCGACTGTTTCACGTGAAACATTTGCGCGCGACCCGGACCAACGCATCCAATCTCGACGCCGCGTTCCGTCAATCTCTGGTCGGCATTGTCCGCCCGAAGGAGGAGCCGATACTCCGCGCGCGAGGTGAACATGCGATAGGGCTCGGTGACCCCACGCGTCACAAGGTCATCGATCAGGACGCCGATATAGGCCTCAGACCTATCGAAGACGATCGGCTCATGGTTGTGTATTTTGGCCGCCGCATTGAGGCCTGCCACGAGGCCCTGTGCCGCGGCCTCCTCATATCCTGTAGTGCCATTGATTTGCCCGGCGAGATAAAGGCCGGGTATCGACTTGACTGCGAGGGTCCGGTCCAGGGCGCGGGGGTCTACATAATCATATTCGATCGCGTAGCCGTATTGCAGAACCTCGGCCACCTCCAATCCGGGGATCGTCTTTAAGAAGTCCGCTTGAACCGTTTCGGGCAGAGATGACGATATGCCATTTGGATAGACAGTGTGATCGTCAAGGCCTTCCGGCTCCAAGAAGATCTGATGCCGATCCCGATCTGCAAAGCGGTGCACCTTGTCTTCAATCGACGGACAGTATCTCGGCCCACGACCCGCAATGGCGCCCGAGTAGACCGCGGACCGGGAGAGATTGTCAGAGATGATGCGATGGGTGTCCGGCGTTGTCCATGTGATGCCACATGAGATTTGGGGAACGCGGATCTCATCTGTCAGGAATGAAAACGGCTCCGGCCGCTCATCGGCCGCTTGCATTTCGAGCTTCGCCCAATCGATCGTTCGGCCATCTAGGCGCGCGGGAGTGCCGGTCTTCAGACGCGCCATCGGCAGATCCATACCATACAAACGATCCGACAATCCGATCGCCGGTGCCTCTCCAGTTCGGCCCGCTGGAATGCGCTGGTCGCCGATATGGATGACGCCTTTTAGAAATGTTCCCGTCGTCACAATGACGGCGGCGGCCGATATCCGCTCACCGTTTCCCGTGACGATGCCGCCGACAGCCCCATCTCTTAGAAACAGATCTTCGACACTCGCCGCTATAATCGTCAGCTTGTCCGTGCCGGAGAGTTCAGCTTGCATCGCCTCCCGGTATAACTTTCGGTCGATCTGTGCCCGTGGGCCACGCACCGCTGGACCCTTGGACCTATTAAGGAGCCGAAACTGGATTCCAGACAGGTCCGCCAATCGGCCCATTATCCCATCAAGCGCATCGATCTCCCTGACCAGATGACCTTTGCCAAGTCCGCCGATTGCCGGGTTGCAAGACATCTCGCCTATGGTCTCGATCTTGTGGGTGACAAGCGCGGTTCGCAAACCCATGCGCGCGGCTGCGGCGGCTGCTTCACAACCCGCATGGCCGCCACCAACAATGATGACATCAAAGTCCGTTTCAATGCTCATGGCTTGTTCTTAGTCCAAATCGTCGGATCAGCGTAGAGGTCACTTGCCGATACAAAAGCTCGCGAAGACATCACCCAAGACATCCTCAACATCGATGCGGCCAACGAGGCCCTCAAGATAGCGACTTGCCAGGCGAACATTCTCGGCGGCGAGCTCCGCACCCAAACCGTCCTCGATGGCCGCGCGCGCCTCGATCAATTCTGACAGAGCTCTCTCGATAGCGTCCCGATGTCGCTTCCGAGTCAAAACCGGAGATGATCGATTTCCGACTTTGGCCGAGACAAGATCCCCAATTGATCCCTCCAAATCGCCGACACCCGCATCCAATTTGGCCGATATGGCGCGCTCGCCACTGGTTAACGGCGGGTTAATCCCTAAGTCTGCTTTCGTTCTGAGGATCAAGTCTCCAGACTGCCTCAAATGGGTGAGGGGAGGGGCAGACGCTCCGTCCGTTAGATACAATCGGATATCCGCCGCACGTGCCACGGCTTCCGACCGACGGATACCTTCCGCCTCCACAGGATCTTCCGACACGCGTATTCCGGCAGTATCTTGAAACCAGACAATCTGTCCGGCGAGCCGCGTTCGGACCTCGATCACGTCACGTGTGGTTCCGGGGATATCGGTGACGATCGCCGCCTCTCGCCGCGCGAGAGAATTCAGAAGCGTCGACTTTCCAACATTGGGCGATCCGATAATCGCCACGCGAAATCCCTCTCGAATTCTCTGGTCAAGCTCTCCATCTTGAAGGGCATGTTCCAATTTCGGGATCAGTCCTCCAAGCGCTTCAAGGACCGGTCGATCCACGAGATCTGGCGTGTCGGCCTCGTCGGGGAAATCAACCGACACTTCCAGGAGCGCTAGGCAGCGCAAAAGGTCGGCATGCCACCCCTCATACAAGTCACGAAGTGCGCCCCCGAGTTGGGAGAGCGCCTGGTCTTTTTGTCCGCGCGATTCCGCCTCGATCAGGTCGGCGATGCCCTCGGCTTGGGTGAGATCCAGCTTACCGGCCTCAAAAGCCCGGCGCGTGAATTCACCCGCTTGCGCCAAACGAATGCCTTCAAAGGAGGTGAGGGCATCCAATGCATGGGTGACAACGCCAGGCCCGCCATGGAGCATCAGCTCCAAAACATCTTCTCCCGTGTAGGAGTCAGGACTCGGCATCCAACACACCAGTCCACGGTCGATTTCCGCGCCACCGAGATCCCGAATCCGCAGGAGCTGCACCATGCGCGGCTGCTCTTTGAACGATGGAACGCATTCCGATAACCAAGGCAACACGGCTGGTCCGGACACGCGAATGATCGCGATGGCGCTCGGCGGATGACCGGAGGCCAGCGCGCAAATTGTTTCCTGTGACGCGACAGATCCCATCCGCGGCAATTGGCGCTCTCGCCTCTTCTTGTCAACGCGGCGGGCGCTGTGGCGCCAAAGACACGTTTGGATTGGATCTTATTCGCGCCATGCGGGCGCCAAAGTCCCGCAATCATACAGTAACCACCCACGCATACACGTCGGGCGTCTGGCCAAGTCCAGCAACCGAAAAGGAATGGATATTATGAGAAGACTTGTTCTTG
>JBCAWP010000261.1:0-3625 GCA_038534535.1 Pseudomonadota bacterium | reverse complement strand
AACATCGAATTGCCGTGTGCCAATCAATTCAAAACCGTGCTTGCGGTAGAACGCTGCGGCGCGGTCATTGCCCTCATAGGTGCCGAGGAGCACGCGGGGGGCGCCGCGCTCTCTCGCCCAGTCCAAAACGGTGTCCATCATTGCCTGTGCGGCGCCCCGGCCTTGGAACCGGGAGAGGAGATATATCCGTTTCAGCTCCACATCGCCCGCTTCAATGGGCACCGGCAGATCCGGCGGGCAAGCCAGGGCGTAGCCCATGGGTGCGCCTGTGGATCGATGGGCGATGAGCCACGCCGCCGTATCCTTGTCGGCTAGGTGGACGGCATAGGCGGCTGCGGAGTGGTGCGCGGCGCAATGGGCGGTCATCGCCGGCCCATCGATAAGAGCCGTATAGGTCTCAACAAAGGTCGCGATGCCGATCTGCGATAGCATTTCGGCATCGGACGATGTGGCGCGGCGAAGCGTGTAGGGGGTCTCGGTCTCGAACATCGCGCCCGACTTCGCCTCGATCCTAGAGTTACTCCGTCTCTTGAGCGCCCACGAAGGGCGGCAGCGCCAGACCGGGTTCGGCCGCTTCTTCAAAGAGGCTGTTAAACTCGGCGACAGGACCCTCGATGACCGCGTCGCGTCGCTGCATGGCTGCTTGCCAATCTGCTTCCACATCGCCGAAGCGGTCTTCTAATCCTTTGGTCAGACCGAGTGGTGCGTCATCGACGGCGCCATAAAGCACTTGTAGATCGGCATCCAAACGATCCGGCCAGTTCAAGACATCCTGGAAGAACTCTCGCTCTTCAGTGATGACCGTTTTTTCCCACTCATCAATGGCTGTAATGACCGTCTCACCGGCCTCCGCGAGCGCTTCTGATCCGCCTTGCTGCTCGATCACGGCTTTACGGGCTGATGCCTGTTCCTTGACCATACGCAGGGCATTCACCGAGCCGTGTAGCTCGTCGAGCATAGCGTGTAGACTGTTCGCCATGGTTTGCTGCGCGGCGATCTGCTGGGTGTCAAACTCGAGCCGCGGATCCCATTCGACGTCCAACTCAGCCTCACCGACGACCTCGTCATCTTTCGACAGCCGGACGGAATAGGCGCCCGGGCCGACCCTGTGACCGGGAACGATCTGCGCTTCACCGCCGCCGACGGCCCATACATTCGGGATTTGTGTCACCGGACCCCGCCGCATATCCCAGGAGACCCGGTTGATGCCGCTTTCAGCGGGGAGGTGATACTGCACGCCCTGGCCGCCGCCTTCGGCTCCCATGTCTTCACTCGTCTCAAGGGTTCGCAATACCGCGCCATCGGACCCGAGGATCTCAAGCGTTAGACTTGTTTCTTCCAGATCCAGTTCTTCGGAGAGGCTGAAATAGAGGATCGCACCGGCGGGTGGGTTTGGTCCCTCGCCGCCATTGCCACCGCCGCTCTCGAACCGATAGGCCGTTTCGGGCGCAAACAAGTGTGCTTCGGCGGTTTCAATCTCACGGCTTAGCTGGCGCAAAGGTGAGATATCGTCGAGGATCCAGAAGGCCCTGCCTTGTGTCGCGACCACAAGATCTCGTCCCTGGACGCGCAAATCCGTGATCGGCACAACCGGTAGATTGAGGTCCAAGGCGCGCCAGTCACCGCCGCCATCGCTCGAAAAGAAAACGCCTCGCTCAGTCCCGGCGAACAGAAGCCCTGCCTGTTCAGGATCTTCCCGCACGACACGGACAAAGGCTTCTTCTGGGAGGGAGGCATCGATCCGGGACCAGGTCCGGCCGTAATTATCTGTCCGATAGATGTATGGCGCGCGATCTGAATATTTGTAACGCGTATACGCTGCATAGGCGACGGCTGGGTCGTGGGGCGAAACCTCAACGGCATTGAACATCCCGTCCTCGACTCGCCGCGGCGTTACGTCTTGCCAAGTCGCGCCGTCATCGCGGGTGATCTGCAGGCGACCGTCATCGGTGCCAACCCACAGCACACCTTCTTCGGCGGCGCTTTCGGCAAGGTAAAGGATGGTGTTGTAGTTCTCGGACACCTCATTTGTGATGGGCCCGCCGCCTGGTCCTTGCGTGGTTTCATTATCACGGGTGAGGTCCGGGCTGTATTCGCTCCAGGAGTTACCGCGGTCGCGGGACACGAAGACATGGTTTCCGCCGTGGAAAATGACGTCCGGATCATGGTGGGACACGATAACTGGCGCATTCCAGTTCCAACGGTATTTACGTTCCGAAGGTGACACACCGAAGCGTAGTTCCGGATAGGCCGTGATGTACCGGGTTGTCTGGGTTTCAGAGTCGTACTCGGTCAAGAAGCCGAGATAGCTGCCCGCATAGATATAACGGGGGTTGTCGGGGTCGAAGGCCACATGGGCGCTCTCGCCGCCGCCGACCGCATGATAATCATCGCGCCCGATGCGCCCGTCCGGCGCGCGGGAGGGGATAGAAACGGTCGAATTGTCCTGCTGGCCAGCATAGAGCCGGTATGGGGTCTGATTATCCGTGATTAGACGATAGAACTGCGCCGTTGGCTGATTATGCTGGGTCGACCAGCTGACCCCTCCATCAAGCGTGACCGTACCGCCGCCATCATTGGCGTTGACCATAATGCTCGGATTGTCGGGATTGACCCATAGATCGTGGTGGTCGACGTGCGGTCCTTGGATTTCTGTGAACGTCTTGCCGCCATCCACGGATTTCACGAAGGGTGAGTTGAGGACGTACACAGTATCTGCATCCTGCGGATCGGCGAACACATGCATATAGTACCAAGACCGCGCCTGAACTTGGCGCGTCTTGTTGACCTGAGACCAGGTTTCGCCGCTATCGTCTGACCGGTAGACACCGCCTTCGCCATCGGCTGCTTCAATCACGGCCCACACACGACCCGGCTTGGCAGGAGAGGGGGCAACGCCGACCTTGCCGAGCGTCTCTGGCAGGCCCTCGGTCAATTTTTCCCAGGTTTCACCGGCGTCTTCAGATTTGTAGATCCCGCTGCCGTCGCCGCCAGAGCGGATCTCCCAGGGCTTCCGCTGATGATCCCAAAGCGCGGCATAGAGAATGCGTGGATTGTTGGCATCGTATTTCAGATCAATGGCACCGGTGGTCGCATTGGCACCGGCAAGCGTCTTGCGCCAGGTCTCGCCGCCATCGGTTGTCTTGTACACACCGCGGGCCTCGCTCGGTCCCCAGCTGTCGCCCTGGGCTGCGACCCAGATCGTGTCCGGATCGTTCGGGTGTATCCGCACAGAGCTGATTTGAAGCGTGTCTTCGAGGCCCAAATGGGTCCAGCTCTCTCCGCCGTTTACGGATTTGTAGATGCCGTCGCCCTGGGAGGAGGCAACGCCGCGAAACGGTGACTCGCCCATGCCAGCCACGATAATCGACGGATTGGACGGGGAAACGTCGAGCGCGCCGACGGGAGCGGTCTTGAAATCATCATCGGAGACTGGCGTCCAGCTGACACCGGCATTCGTCGTTTTCCAAACCCCGCCGGTCGAGCCCATGTAAAACGTGTACGGCGTGTTTGCTGATCCCGCGACGGCGGTGACGCGTCCGCCGCGCCAGGGGCCGATATTGCGGTATTGGAGCCCCTCGAGGAAGCCCCGTTCCTCGGTTTGTTCTGTCGCTGACTGGGCATT
>JBCAWP010000260.1:0-3628 GCA_038534535.1 Pseudomonadota bacterium | reverse complement strand
GGTGATCGACAGCCAATTCGGCAAGTGCAGGCTTGAAGGTTCCGAAGCCTTTTCCGCCGAACTCTGCAAGAACGGCGGCGCCGGCCGGCCCGAGGATCGATCCGACGCTCATGGCGGCGCCGAGGAGGCCGAGCCCAGCGGCCCGGTTCTGGCGGGTCGTGGCATCGGTCACCGCCGCAAAGGCGGCCGGCTGCAAGCCCGGCGACAAGACCCCGAAGGCAAGGCGGACAAAGACGAGGACGAGGAAAGCGCTGGTGCCGACAATCACGCCCTGCAGCGCGGCATCGAGCGCCAGGATGAAGGCCGCATTCGTCAGCCCCATGGCATAGAGCGAGAACACCATAATCCGTTTACGGCCAAAACGATTGGCGAGACGGCCCCAGGCGGGTGTCAGCAAGGCGAAGAAAAAGGCTGACAGCGTGAGAATGCCTGCGACCTCCAATTCCGTCAGCCCGGCATCCCGCGCGAGCGGAGATGCGACGACAAAGCTGACCGTCAAGCCGATCCCCATTGAGATGATGGCAAATGCGACGGTGTAGAGTTGTGCGGTGGTAAGCGGCCTCAACGGCTCTTCTATGTTTTGCTGATCCATTGTGCGCTCCTTGCACCCATAACTAGGTTAGGGAGCGCTTTGGGCGAATGTCGGGCGCTGGCGCCGCGCCCTTGCCCCGCTTTGCCGTTCTCGCCTTAATGGCGCGGTATAGAACTGGGGAGAGGTTATGCGTCACCTGATCGCTTTATTGTTTGGGCTGCTCATTCTAGCGGGAATGGCCGCCGCACAGGGGATTCAATCCTTTGACGATGCCGTTCAAGACTACGACCATCGTCCGGGCTTGATCGATCTCTATGTCGATGAGGCCGCGGGGGACGTTTATGCCGCTCTCCCCGCGCCGGACGAAGATGGCGTGTCCGGCCGGTACATTTATACTGTCGGCCTCACCGGAGGTTTGGGGTCGAACCCCATTGGCCTTGACCGCGGCAATGCCAGCAATGGTGATATTTTGCGGTTCCGAAAGGTCGGAAACCGGATCATTGCTGAGCATGAAAACTGGACCTACCGCGCAACCGCCGAACGGGTCCGCGAGCAACTCGCCGTCTCGCAATCCTTCGCCAGTTCGTTTCTCTGGTCCACAGAGATCATATCCACTGCCAGCGATGGCCGTGTGCTGATCAAGTTCACAGACTTCCTGACACGGGACCAGTTCGGCATCGCCTCAAGCCTGAAACATGGGGATGGCGCGGGCGATTATACCCGCATCGCCGACCGGTCTTTTCCTGACCCTAAAGAGGCGCGCGCCTTTCCCGACAATGTGGAGCTCGACGCTTTTCTCACCTTCGAAACGGCGAAGCCCAACGCCCAGACCTCCGCCACGGCGCCGGATGCCCGCGCGGTCACACTCATCCAGCACCATTCCCTCGTCCGGCTCCCGGACAGCAATTATCGGCCGCGTAAGTTTGACCAGCGGACGGCGAACATCGGCATGGGTTTCTACGACTATTCGAGCGCGCTGGATGAGCCGATCGTCCAACGCCTTTCCCGCCGGTTCCGCCTCGAACGGGTCGATCCTGCGGCTACGTCCGGCCCGGTCAAAAAGCCCATTGTGTTTTATGTCGACGCAGGCGCGCCGGAGGAGGTTCGCGACGCGCTGATCGAGGGGGCCTCCTGGTGGGCTGAAGGATTTGAGGCGGCCGGATTCGAAGACGGCTACCGTGTCGAAGTGCTCCCCGAAGACGTCCACCCGCTGGATGTCCGCTACAATGTGATCAATTGGGTGCATCGCCAGACCCGTGGCTGGTCCTATGGCGGCAGTGTCTCGGACCCGCGCACCGGCGAGATAATCAAAGCGAATGTGATTCTCGGGTCCCAGCGCGTGCGCCAGGACCGGATGATCTTCGAAGGCCTGGCCGGTGTTTCTGAAACGGGCTCAGGGAGCGCTAATGATCCGGTCGAAATCTCGCTCGCCCGGATCCGCCAACTCGCCGCGCATGAGGTTGGCCATACATTGGGCTTCGCCCATAATTTTGCCGCGAGCTCCAATGGCCGAGCCTCCGTCATGGATTATCCGGCACCCTATATCCGGCCTGACGGTGAGGGCGGCCTCGACTTCTCCGAGGCCTATGGCGTTGGGCTCGGCGCCTGGGATCTCTTCACGGTCGACTGGCTCTACGGCCAATATCCCGATGAGGAGGATGAGGACGCCGCACTCGATACGCTCGTCGACGAAGCTCTGTCTTCAGGTCTCCGCTTTACGGCCGACCCCCATGGGCGCTCGGTCGGCACCGCCCAGCCCTATGGGTCGGTTTGGGATAATGGCGAAGATGCGATCGCGGCGCTTGAAGAAACCCTGGAGGTGCGGCGCATTGCGCTGAACGGGTTTGGCCTTGGTCGTCTGGCCGCTGGCCGGCCCACCTCGGATTTGAACGCGGTGATCGTGCCGATCTATCTCTACCACCGTTATCAGGTCGCCGCCGCGGCGAAATATATTGGTGGGTTAGACTTTTCCTATGGTGTGAACGGACAGGCCGCCGAGGCGGCGACCCCGGTTGCGCCGGAGGAACAACGCCGCGCGCTGCGTGCGCTTCTGGCAACACTTGATCCGGCTATCCTCGATTTGCCTGACCGCGTGCTCAATCTCCTCACGCTGGGCGATGTTGGCTTTGCTGGCGGCGGACAGTCAGCCGAGACGTTTCCGTCCCGAACGGGGCCGGTCTTTGACCTTGCATCGGCGGCGCGAATATCGGCGGATCTGTCACTTGGCGCCTTGCTCGCGCCCGCTCGGCTTGAGCGCCTTGCTGCCTATGATCAGCGTTTCGATGACGCCTTGACCGTGGCAGAACTCTTGGACGCGATCGACGAAAGGGTCTTTACCCGCACTTCTGACCAAAGATTGCAGCCACTGGCGAGAACCGTTCAAGCCCAATTCGTCGATGCCTTGATGAGCGTGTCAGCCGATGCGGATCTCTCATTTGAGGTGGCGAGCACGCTCGACGGCAAGCTCGAGGCGTTGCGTGTTCGCATGACGGGGCGCCGCGCTGCGCGAAGTCCAGAAGAGACCCGGCATTTTGCGATGCTTGCCGCTCGGATCAGCCGGCATCTCTCCGGCGAAACGCCAAGGTCAAAAGAAACACCAGATACGCCGCCGGGTAGTCCTATTGGGTCTGGCCAAGTGGCCGAAACCTGTTGGCATTGCGATTAGTCGGTTAGAAGGGCGCCTTGGCGATCTTCGAGGACCTCGCTTCCTGCAATCTTGCCGATGACCTTGCCGTCCCAGGCCCAGGTCTGGTTGTGGCGGGCGAAGAGGATGCCGTCTGTCACGGCTTTTACTTCAGCTATTTCACCCTCGGCCGGAATGATCTGCGCGATCACGTCGCCTGTCCGCACCCGGTCGCCGAGGCGCGCGCGATAATTGATCACCCCCTCGCAAGGCGCTTTCAGCTGTTGCATGGCGCGTAAATCTGTCGCTTCGCACAGGAGACGCGGTAGCGCGCCTGGCTCGCCTGCGAGTACGCCGCGCCGCATCATGAAGCGGACAAGCGCCCGGGCGTCATTTCGCGCATAGTCCATGGAAACATCATTGTTGGAGCGCGGTTCAACGGTCGCGCTGAAACAGGCCGCCGGGATCGCGGC
>JBCAWP010000259.1:1754-3653 GCA_038534535.1 Pseudomonadota bacterium | reverse complement strand
CCAATATCGAAGAGAAACCACTCCTATCGGTCTTAAATGGGAATCGGCCCCCTCGGCTTCCAATGTGGATGATGCGCCAAGCTGGGCGGCATCTGAAGGAGTATTTGGAACTGCGCGCCCAGGCCAAAGACTTCCTCGACTTTTGCTACACGCCCTCCTTAGCATGCGAGGCGACGCTGCAACCCATTCGCCGCTACGGCATGGATGGGGCGATTCTCTTCGCCGATATTCTTCTTATTCTCGACGCTATGGGCCGCGGTGTGCGATTCGAAAAAGGGATCGGACCGCTAATCGATCCAATCGATGAGGCCGGTGATCTTGGACGAACGCCGCCAGAAGCAGTTGTCTCGCGGTTGAACCCGGTCTTCGAAACCGTCGAACGCGTTAAAGCGGAACTCCCTAACGCAACGACACTGATTGGATTTGCTGGCGCGCCGTGGACGGTAACGCTCTATGCAATCGAGGGACGTGGCAAAACAGATCAGGCAACGGCAAAGCTTTGGGCGCACCGCCAGCCCGAGGCTCTACAAGCCGCGTTTGACCACATAATCGAGGCGACGGCTCTCTATCTCAAAGGTCAGTCCGATGCCGGAGCGGATGCTCTGATGCTGTTCGACAGTTGGGCGGAAGGCCTGCCCAATGATGTGTTCGAGGAGATTATTCTAAAGCCGACACAGCGGCTCGTCGCCCGCGTACGCGATCTTGGCGTCACGTGCCCGATTATCGGTTTCCCCCGAGGCGCGTCTGCAATGCTTCCGCTTTATGCTCGCGAAGTTGGCGTCCAATGCGTCGGCCTCGACACCGCCGCGGTTCCTCAATTCATAAATGCGGCCCTGCCCGCCGGGTTTCCGGTCCAGGGACATCTCGATCCCCTCCTCCTGCTCGCCGGCGGGTCCCGCCTTGACGATCGTGTTCGGGATCTGATCGACGCCTATCGGGGCCGGCCGCATATCTTCAATCTCGGCCATGGTGTGTTACCGGAAACACCAGTAGCCCATGTTGAGCGTGTGGTTGAACTGGTTCGAGAGGCGACTTGATGGCGTTCCTTTGGTTCAAGGTATTTCACATCCTTTTCGTCATCGCCTGGATGGCCGGCCTCCTCATGTATCCGCGCCTCAAAATCTATCAGCTAAATGGAACGGCTGGCGACTCGCTCTTCACCGAGATGCAGCTCGCGTCCGTTCGGCTACGCAAAATCATTATGACGCCGGCTCTCATCGGGACCTGGGTCTTCGGTCTTGCCATGGTTGCGGTGAACCCTGCGATCATTTCAGCCGGCGGCTCGGTTTGGTTTCCGCTCAAATTCCTACTCGTCATTGTTTTGTCAGGCTTCCATGGTTGGTTTACGGCGATGGGTCGAAAAATCGACGCGGGAATGAGCTCGGTTGACGGCAAAAGCTTGCGTATGCTGAATGAGGTTCCATTCGTGCTTTTGATTGCCATTGTCATCCTGGTAATCATCAAGCCGTTTTAGGCGAGGCTGCAGCTAACAGACTTTTGTCTTGACGCGCCGCAGTCATCGCGGGATATGGCTTAAGTGCCGACGCACGTATCTCGTGCGCCGTACGGCTGCTCCAAATCTAAGAACAGTGCACTCGTACACGGCTGTCTACAAAACCGACCCAGGACAATTTAGTACATGGCGGACACGTCCACAGAGATCACCACTCCTGTCACCCTCAGGGAGTTGAAAAGCAAATCGCCTACCGAATTGGTGGCCTATGCCGAATCCCTTGAGGTTGAAAACGCTCAGGCTCTGAGGACCCAAGATCTTCTCTTTGCTATCCTCAAAGAGCTGGCTGACCGAGATATCGAGATCATCGGCGCAGGCGTTCTCGAAGTGCTGCCGGATGGGTTCGGCTTCCTCCGGTCGCCAGAATCGAATTATCTCCCCGGGCC
>JBCAWP010000259.1:0-1746 GCA_038534535.1 Pseudomonadota bacterium | reverse complement strand
TCGGCGCAGGCGTTCTCGAAGTGCTGCCGGATGGGTTCGGCTTCCTCCGGTCGCCAGAATCGAATTATCTCCCCGGGCCAGACGATATTTATGTCAGCCCGAAACTGCTCAAGAAAACGGGTTTGCGCACTGGCGACACAATCGAAGGGCCGCTTAAAAGCCCGCGGGATGATGAGCGCTACTTCGCCCTCGATAATGTGAGCGCGATCAATTTCGAGTCACCGGAAACCGCAAAACACAAAGTCCATTTCGATAATCTGACGCCGCTCTATCCGGAAGCGCGGCTCATTATGGAAAGCCAGGACCCGACGCGCAAAGATAGATCCGGGCGTGTGATTGATATCGTTGCGCCCATTGGCAAGGGCCAGCGCGCCTTGATCGTTGCACCACCCCGGACCGGTAAAACCGTTCTCCTTCAGAACATCGCCTCGGCCATCGAAGAGAACCATCCAGAGTGTTATTTGATCGTCCTTCTGATTGATGAGCGTCCAGAAGAAGTCACCGATATGAAGCGGACGGTGAAGGGTGAAGTTGTATCCTCGACTTTTGACGAACCTGCCTCGCGCCATGTCCAGGTCGCCGAAATGGTGATTGAAAAAGCGAAACGGCTCGCCGAGCACGGACGTGATGTCGTGATCCTGCTCGACTCGATTACCCGGCTTGGACGAGCTTACAACACCACTGTGCCGTCATCCGGTAAGGTGCTCACGGGCGGTGTTGATGCGAATGCTCTCCAGCGCCCAAAAAGATTCTTCGGTGCGGCACGGAACATTGAGGATGGCGGCTCACTCACAATCATTGCGACGGCACTGATCGATACAGGGTCCCGGATGGATGAGGTGATCTTTGAGGAGTTCAAAGGCACGGGTAACTCCGAGATCGTGCTCGACCGGAAAGTGGCCGACAAGCGCGTCTTCCCTGCCATGGATATTCTGAAATCCGGTACTCGGAAAGAAGAGCTGATTACGCCGAAGGAGCACCTCCAGAAGGTTTATGTTCTCCGCCGCATTCTCAATCCGATGGGAACATCCGATGCGATCGAATTCCTCCTGGATAAGCTTCGGCAGACCAAGACAAATGACGACTTCTTCCAGTCCATGAACAATTAGGCTGGTCAGCTTTCTCAGGTAAACAAAGCGTTAACCCTGGACTTCAAGCCAACAAAGAAAAGGGCCGCCTCGCACGATCGAGGCGGCCCTAATTTTTGAAAAGCCGGCAAGCTTAGAAGTGGAAAGTGATACCGCCGGTAATCCGGTAAGTGTCAAATTCGATCGTGTCGACGATGGTCCGGAAAGACACGGCATCACTCGTGGCATACTGGCCGCCGATACCGATGAGCACGCCACCCTCGGTATCGTCGCCAAAGCCGTCCTCAAAAGCATCTTCCTCTGCGTCCGTCAGGTCGCCGCCCAGAATGTCTTCCGCGATTTCGCTGACGTCGAAATCGACCCATTGGTATCCGACCCGGCCAAACAAGGCGTAGCGCTCACTTGCCGCAAACCCGACATGGCCGAGGAGTCCATACTCGGAGTCAATCGAGTTGCCACCGAGATTGAAGTTCCCTTCAGCGCCAACATAGATGCCGCTGAAGAGATCGAGATTCAGTCCGCCATAAACCCCGTACACGACCCCGTCGATGCCGATGTCATTTAGACCGACGTCAATATCGCCGATGTCATTGTACGGGGTTTATGGCGGACTGAATCTCGATCTCTTCAGCGGCATCTATGTTGGCGCTGAAGGGAA
>JBCAWP010000258.1:0-3663 GCA_038534535.1 Pseudomonadota bacterium | reverse complement strand
GAGCAAGTAGTTCATCCGGGCGCGATGGTCGTCTTGGGTCAAGACCCCTGCAAATCGGTCAAAGATGTTCCGCTCGGTGGTCGGATTGATCGAGTGCTCTCGCCAGGCCGAGCGGGCAAGTTCAGCGGCCACATCGCGCTGCCCGGTCAGAAAGTATGCATCTGCCAAGGCGGCCTTGCCCTCCCCGGTCCGCGGCCCGCCCAGCGCGTCAAACCAGAGGATACGTTCAGCATAAGAGAGCGTACTCACCGTTATCGCTTCTTCGGCGCCGGCACGGATCGCACCCGCCCGCGGCCAATCGGACAATCGGGTCATAGCCTGGTTCTGGGCATCGAACCCCGCATATGGATTTCCCGCTAGGGCAAGGTGCCAAAGCGCAAAATCAGCCACTGTTTCGTCGCGCGCGGTCTCCTGCAAACGGCGCAGCCGTGCCCAATCACGCGCATCGACGGCCCGAATCACATCGCGCAGAATCGCCGCATCCTGGGTCGACACGATGGTCGACGCATAAACGACCGGCGGTTTGCGACTCGGCGGCGCTGGCGTGTTCGCAAACGCATAAGAACAGCAAAAAATTGCCCCGAGAACGGCAAGATGTGGTTTCAACATACGGCTATCCTTGGTGAATGCGGTCTGTCATGGCAAAGAGGCTCATTTCCTCAAAGCTGCCAAACACAGCCTCTGTCCTGCGGTGAGTTACACTCATGTTTCAAGGTTCCATCCCGGCCCTAGTCACTCCATTCAAGAATAATGCCTTAGATCGTGACGCTTGTGTGGCATTGGTTAATCGACAAGTTGAAGCAGGCTGCGGAGGACTGGTCCCGGTCGGCACGACAGGCGAATCGGCAACCCTCAGCCATGAGGAACACCGAGAGGTCGTCTCGCTCTGTGTTGAAACGGCCGCCGGCCGCGTTCCGGTGATTGCCGGCTGCGGGTCGAACTCAACGGCCGAAGCCATCAGTCTTGTCCAATACGCTAAACAGGTCGGCGCCGACGCCGCCCTCGTCGTTTGCCCTTACTATAATCGCCCGGACCAGGATGGGCTCGCCGCCCATTTCCTCGCCATCGCCGACGCCGTCGCCCTACCGCTCATCCTCTATAATGTCCCCAGCAGGACATCGTCGGATATCGCTCCGGAGACGGTCGGCCGCCTGGCGAGCCATCCGAACATCATCGGCATTAAAGACGCCACAGGCGATCTCTCCCGCGTGACGGAGCATCGTCAGGTGGCCAGCGCCGACTTCGTCCAATTGTCCGGCGATGATCCGAGCGCGCTCGGCCATGTCAGCATGGGGGGCACGGGCTGCATCTCGGTAACGGCCAACGTGGCCCCCGAGCTCGTCGTTGAAATGCACAAAGCGGCGCAACTCTCTGATCTGAAGACGGCACGCAATTTCGAAGATCGGCTGATCGCCCTTCACAGAGCTCTGTTTTCGTCACCAAGCCCCGGCCCGGCGAAGTATGCACTCTCGAAGCTCGGCCTGTGCGCGCCGGATGTCCGCTTGCCGCTCACCCCGCCGAATGAGACGGCGCGCCGTCATATCGATAATGCCCTCACCGCGGCAGGGATTGAGGTCTCCTAGCCATGGCACAGCTAAAAGGTCGCCAGGACGGACTGGTCGCAGAGAACCGGCAGGCAAGGCGCAATTATCAAGTCGAAGACACGATGGAAGCCGGCATCGTTTTGCTTGGTTCGGAAGTGAAATCGCTTCGCCAGGGCCGCGCCAACATCGCCGAAGCCTACGCCGCGGTCGAAGATGGCGAGCTTTGGCTCGTGAACAGCGACATTCCCATCTATACCGCGGCCAACCGCTTCAATCATGAGCCGAAGCGGCGCCGAAAGCTGCTAATCAAGTCTCGGGAACGCGCGAAGCTCGCCCAGGCGGTTGAGCGCCAGGGCCGCACGATCGTGCCCTTGAAGCTCTATTTCAACGATCGCGGCATCGCAAAACTCCTGATCGGGATCGCCACGGGGCGGAAAGCGCCGGACAAACGAGACGTTGAGAAAAAGCGCGATTGGGATCGTCAAAAGGCCCGACTCCTGCGCGAAAGATAGTCAGACCTGAATTCCGGTTTATGATCGCCCCATGAAATCTCTGCTCCAGTCTGGACCAGTCTCTGCAACGCTTGGATTTTTGATCTGGGCTTATATGGCGATTTGTGGCCGCACGATCCGCTGGCGCGTTGAGGGCTTGGAGCCGGCCCGATCCGCTTGGATTAAAGAGGGCGGGCTTATCGTCGCCGCGTGGCACTCCACGATCCTGACGCTGCCGACGGGCTGGACCCGTTTCATGCGACGCTGGCCTGCGCGTGCCGCCCCATCCGCTATGCTGATTTCCCTTTCGCCGGACGCCGAGCCTGTGACACGAGCAATTCGCCACCTCGGTCTTGAAAGCATTCGCGGCTCCAAATTTCACAAACGGAAACGCAAGGACAAGGGCGGCGGCGAAGCCATCGCAGCCGCGTCTCGCCTGCTCAAAGCCGGCGGCGCACTTTGCATCACGCCGGATGGCCCGCGCGGCCCGCGCCAGCGCGCCGGCCTCGGCCCGATTGTCTTGGCCCGGCGCTCAGGCGCCCCCATTCTGCCCTATGCGCTCGCAACCGCCCCGTCCAAGCGGCTGTCCACATGGGACCGTTTCCAAATCCCGGTCCCCTTTGCGCGGGGGGCGATTGTCTTCGGTCCCGTCCTGACGCTTGAAGAAATCGAGACACCGGAAGCCATGCGCCGCGAACTTGAAACCCGGCTCAACGTAGCAACAGAACGCGCCGAGGCGCTTTGCGGTGCACCCCATGTCGATCCTGCGCCGCTGCCAGCGCCGAGGGCGGACGCCGCATGAGGGTGGGCCTCGCCGTGTACAGACTGGCAACGGGCGGGCTCGCGCCCATCGTCCCAGAACTGCTGCGTCGCCGCGAACGGCGAGGAAAGGAAGCTCCTGGGAGGCGAAACGAACGATTGGCTTTGGATCTGCCGGCGCGGCCGGCTGGCCAGCTCATCTGGCTACACGGTGCCAGTCTTGGAGAATCGCGGCTCCTTCTCCGCATGGCCGATGCCCTTGGCCGCGATCGGCCCGAAACGCAGTTTCTGTTTACCAGCCAGACAACGACATCTGCCGATATGGTGGGCCGCAACGCAAAAAAAGTGGCACGCCACCAGATGGCACCTGTCGACACCCCAGCGGCCGTTTCGCGCTTTATTGACCATTGGCAACCGGACCTCGGCATCTTCGCCGAGGGGGAGATCTGGCCGAATTTGATCATGGCCGCCAAGGCCGCTGGCACGCCGCTCGTCCTGGTAAACGCGCGCATGACGGAGGGTTCGATCCGCGGCTGGCAGTCCTGGCCAACCACCGCGCGCGAGCTATTCGGCGCATTTGATCGCATTCTGCCAGCCGATACCCGCACCGCTGACGCCGTAAGCGCACTGACCGGTCAAGACATCAAGGCGTTCGGCAATCTCAAAGTGTCCGGCTCACCAAAGACGAACGATCATGAGCGTTCGAAACCCATCCTGCTCGGCGCCTCCACCCATGACGGTGAAGAAGCCCTCCTTCTCGAAGCGCTCTCTCACTTGGGCGACGGCTGGCAACTGATTCTCGCGCCGCGCCATCCAGATCGTGGGGAGGCCGTTGCAAGAACCGTCGCCGCATGCGGCCACGCCGTGCA
>JBCAWP010000257.1:0-3684 GCA_038534535.1 Pseudomonadota bacterium | reverse complement strand
CGTCCTCGTCATCATCCTCGTCGGATGCGCCGTCTTCACCGTCGGCTTTTGCTTCGGCCTCGTCTTCGTCTTCTTCCTCTTCTTTTGGCTCTGGCGGCGGGTTTTCCGCGCCATAGGTCGCTTCAAGGTCAATAACGTCGCGCAGGAGGATGCGCTCATTCATGAGCTCGTCGCGCCACACCATCATGGCTTCGAAGGAGAGGGGGCTCTCGCATAGTCCGCGGATCATCGCGTCGCGGCCAGCTTCGATCCGCTTGGCGATGGCAATCTCGCCCTCACGGGACAGGAGTTCCACGGTCCCCATTTCGCGCAGGTACATGCGAACCGGGTCATCGGTGCGGTCGGAGCCCCGCGTATTGCCCTTTTTGGCGACGACTTTCTTGTCGCCGGTTTTCGCAACGGCGCCTTCGCTTTCATTATCGTTGTCGGATTCAACCTCATCTTCCGACTCAACGACATTGATCCCCATTTCCGAGAGGGCCGACATGGTGTCTTCGATCTGGTCCGACGTCATCTCATCGGATGGCAGGATCGCGTTCAGCTCATCATGGGTCACATACCCCTTCGCCTTGGCCTGTTTGATGAATTTCTTCATCCCGGCGCTCGACAGGTCGAGCAGCGGTTTGTCCTGGGGGTCTTTGGTTGTGTTTTTGGGTTTGGTCTTTGTTTTGGCTGTTGCCATAAGTCTGTCTGCTCCTGCTGCACCGCGCCGCCGCATGCCCTCGGCGACCGGGCTCCCGTTCTGGCAAGGTCCGGCCCGCTGGTCCGTGCCTAGGTCTGATCCGCTTCTTCTGCCGCCTCGTTTAATCGCGCGCGCATGGCCCGCTTCTCCGCTACCTGTTGGTGACGCCGTTTCCAGGCCGACGCAGATGCTGTCGCATCTGACACATCGCCCGGCACGTCATCCGTCCCAGGCCCGTCATTTACGCAGAATTGCTCAAGGGCGATCAGCCATTCCCGTCCATCGGCGCCATCAGCATCGATGGCAGAGGTAATCGGGTAGTCGTCGAGCAGTTGTAACGCGCGGGTTAGTCCGGATTTTTGTAAATGGGCCTTCACCAAGTTTCGGTCAAGGGGGAAGGACTGGCCGAACAGATCGAAAATCAAGTCGCGCAGGGCGCAGACATCGCGGTCAGGGAACTCCGCAAGGGCAAGGCGCTCGCCGCCGGTTTCCAAGAGTGCGGGGTGATCGATCACCCGCACGACCAGGCCAAGGCCCCGAACTTTCGTCTCGGCTTTGAGGGCCGCCGCCGCCCGGCGCGTGCCCCCGCGCCGGCGCATCTGCCAGAAATGATCATTCATCCGCCGCTTTAGATCCCGCTCATAGGCGGCCCGAACGGCCGGGTGTTTGATGCGCCCCGCCGCCTCCTTGAGGCGCTGGTCAAGACCGGCCTGGCGCTCCGGCGTGGAGACATCGTCAAAGGCAAGCTCTCGCTGCCAGAGAAGCGCCGCGAGCGGCTCCGGCGCGGCCAAAAGCTCGTCCATGGCCGCGCGCCCCCGCTCACGGATCATATCGTCGGGGTCCAGCCCCTCCGGCAACAGCGCGAAGAACAGGCTGCGCCCTGGCTCAAGGTGCGGCAGGGCACGGTCAATCGCCCGGTAGGCGGCGCCGAGGCCTGCCCGGTCACCGTCGAAGCAGAGGACCGGCTCAGGGCCCGCGCGCCAGAGGAGCGCCAGTTGATCTTCCGTCAGCGCCGTTCCCAGGGGGGCGACCGCTTGGTCGATACCGGCTTCTGACAGGGCGATCGTATCCATATACCCTTCGCAGACGATCAAGCCGCCATCGGTGCCGTACCCCAGCGCTTCACGGGCTTTTTTGTAGCGATAAAGGATCTGGCTCTTGTTAAAGAGCGGGGTGTCCGAGGAGTTGAGATATTTTGGTTTCGCATCCGGCGTCATGCCGCGACCACCAAACGCGATCACACGGCCCTGAGGGTCCTCGATGGGGAAGATGACACGGCCTCTAAACCGGTCATAGGGCTCCG
The DNA here is from genome assembly GCA_038534535.1 of Pseudomonadota bacterium. Lineage (GTDB taxonomy): Bacteria > Pseudomonadota > Alphaproteobacteria > Caulobacterales > Hyphomonadaceae > CALLCD01. The sequence continues at coordinate 1,699 of JBCAWP010000257.1, read as the reverse complement.
CCCCACCATCTTTCTGAACCGCGAGGCCCGCCTCAACGATCTCGCCTTGCGAAAAACCATCGCGCCTTAGCTGACCGATGAGGGCACGCCATTCATCGGGGGCATAACCAAGGCGGTGGCGGCCCCAAGATGTCTCGTGCAGGCCACGGCCGATCAAATAGTCCCGCGCCTGCGCACCTGATGCTTGCCGAAGTTGGCTTTCAAAGAACTGGCACGCCGCTTCGCAGGCGTCGAACAGGCGTTGGCGACGGTCATATGCTTCGCGTTCCTCTGGGGTTGCCTTGGGCAGCGCCATGCCGGCTTCATCCGCGAGCTTTTCCACAGCTTCCATGAAAGAAAGGCGCTCGGTTTCCTGGACGAATTTGATGATATCTCCGCCGAGGCCGGACGAGAAACACTTGAAGATCCGCTTCTGGTCGTTGACGTAGAAGCTCGGCGTTTTCTCGCTCGTGAACGGGGAGAGGCCGACCCACTCCTTGCCCTGCTTCTTCAGCTTTACCTTACGGCCGATCACCCGGGAGGGGGGCAAGCGCACCTTCAGTTCATCGAGGAATCCATCGGGGAGTTTTATGCCGCTCATGCCGCCCAAAATAGGGGCGAATCGGTTTCGGCTCTAGTCGCGGCGCGTTGAAAGGCGGGGGCGCGGCCTTGGCTAACCAAGGGCCGCCCGTACGGCTTTGCCGGCGGTGCCGGTTTCGATCTGGCCGGGATATCGCTGTTTTAGCGCTTTCATGCAGCGGCCCAAATCCTTCAGGCGCGAGGCTTCCAAATCATCGACGACTTGCTGAACGGCCCGCTCCAGGGCGTCGCCCTCCAGCTTTTTCGGAAGGAATGACGTGATCACTTCAAGTTCTGCGCGCTCACGCTCGGCGTCTTCGATTTGACCGGCGTCTTCGTATTCCCGCGCTGAGATTTCGCGCTGGGCCGCCATCGTCTCCAAAAGGTCGCGCATCGCGGCCTCTGGGCATCCGCTACACTCACCTTTCTGGCGTGCCATCGTATCGCGGTCGTCCACGGCACAGAGGATCAGACGCAGCGTTTGCGCCTCGACACTGTCGCCGTCGACCGATTCAGCGCGTTGCAGCGCAATATGCAGCTTATCTCGTAGGGACACTTGATCTTCCGGAACCCGCCTCGCCATGGGCGAACACTCCAATTTCACCCCCCAGCCGGCCGCACCAATGCGCCTTGACGCCGGGCGGCGATTGCTTCTAAAGCCCGCACTGTTTGCCCGAATGCTTAATAGAGGGGTAACGCGGGTGAAGGATCGATAGATATGGCAGTCGAAACTCGTTTACAAGATGCAATGACGGCAACAGGTGCGATCGTCTTGGAGGACGGGACCGCGTTTCTGGGCCGGGGGTGCGGCGCGGCCGGCGCCGCCATCGGTGAGCTTTGTTTTAATACTGCTGTTACAGGGTATCAGGAGATCCTGACCGACCCCTCCTATGCGAGCCAGATTGTCCTGTTCACATTTCCCCATATCGGAAATGTCGGCGCGAACGCGGCCGATCTTGAACATAGCGCGCCGCCGGCCGCCCGCGCGGCCCGAGGGACTGTTTTTCGCCAGCCGATCACACCGCCATCGAATTGGCGCAGCGAAGATCACTTCGATGCTTGGCTTGCCCGCGTCGGAATTGTCGGACTATCCGGCGTCGATACGCGGGCACTCACCCGGCATATTCGCGAAGCGGGCATG
>JBCAWP010000256.1:0-3733 GCA_038534535.1 Pseudomonadota bacterium | reverse complement strand
ATGAGACCTTCACAGGCAATCCCAATTACATCCAGACCGATGTGGAACGTTATGAAAGCGTCACCGCTGAGGACGTGTTGCGCGTCTATGAGGAATACATCAAAGGCAAACCTGCCGTTGTCATGTCGATCGTTCCGAAAGGCCAAGGCGATACAATCGCGCAACCGGACACCTGGGACCGGTATGAACGGACGATCCCTGAACGTCCGACAGCGGAGGGCCTTGAGCTGCGCGAGCCAGTCGACACCTTTGATCGCTCCGTTCAGCCACCCGCGTCGAATGAAGACCTCTCGATCGCCCTGCCCGACCTCTATCGGACAGAGCTCAGCAATGGGATTGAGGTCCTCGGGGCTCTCAACACGGAGACCCCGACCACGGCGCTTCAAATTCGCATCAAGGCCGGTCAACGCAGCGAACCGCTCGACAAGCTCGGGCTCGCGGAACTGACGGCTGGCATGATCGGCGAAGCCACCGAGAGGTCGACCAATGAAGACCTTGCGAACCGGCTCGCGAAGCTCGGCTCGGAGATCACCATCAGCGCCGGTGATGAGTACACAACCATCACCGTGCGTTCATTGACCGACAAACTCGACGAAACCCTCGATATCGCCATGGAGCGGTTGTTCGAGCCAGGCTTCAAGCCGGAGGACTTTGAACGCTTGAAAGCGCAAACGCTGCAGGGAATTGAATTCTCCAAAACCCAGCCAGCCGTCACAGCAACCGCGGTCTTCAACCAGATCCTTTTTGGACGCGACAATGCCTTCGCGTACCAGTCACAAGGCCTTACGCCTACGGTTGAGAGCATCACGCTGGACGATGTTAAAGCTTTCTACGAAGCGAATTACTCCGCCTCGATTGCGTCCGTCCTGGCGGTGAGCGATTTGTCAGAAACCGAGATGACGGCGAAACTCGCCCGACTCTCGGACTGGGCTGCGGACACCACTGCACCAACTACGCTCAACGCGTTTCCGGAGCTCCCGACCGGCAAGCTTTTCCTTGTTGATAAGCCAGACGCGGCTCAATCGGAGATCCGGATTGGCCGGCGTGCGCTCCCTTATGATGCCACCGGCGACTTCTACCGCTCAGGCATCATGAATTTTGTGCTCGGAGGGGCCTTTAACAGCCGGATCAATCTGAATCTTCGCGAAGATAAGGGCTACAGCTACGGCGCCTTCTCCTTCTTTGATGGCGAAGAAGACTATGGCTTTTTCCGCGCGCAAGCGGGGGTCCGCACCAATACAACGGCTGACTCCATCACCCAGTTCCTGAACGAAATGAATGGGTACTACGAGGGTGGAATTACGGACGCTGAGCTCGAATTCACCAAGAGCGCCATCGGCCAGCGGGACGCCCGGGACTATGAAACGCCGTTCCAAAAGCTTCGTTTCATCTCAAACATCCTCACCTACGATCTGCCGAACGGTTTTGTTGATGAGCAGAAGGACATCCTCGCTGGAATCACGATTGACGAGGTCAATGATCTTGCCCGCGCCAATCTCGATACGGATGAGATGGTGATCGTCGTAGTCGGCGATAAGGAAGAGATCCTTCCGAGTATCAGTGAGCTTGGCTTCGACATCGTCGAACTCGACGCCGACGGGAACCCTGTCGAAGAGTAGGACAACTGTTTAACCCTGCAGCCGAAGGGCTGCAGGGCCATCACCGTCTGCCTTCACCCAAAAAAGAAACGGCTCCGAAATCGGAGCCGCTTCCCTCACGCTACGCCTCGGCCTCTGCCGATTTCAGTCGTCGTGCCCTTCTGCGAACATATCGCCGAGGAGGGCCGACGGGCTTGACCGCCAAATCTCTACCAAGAGGACAATGCCGATCCCAAACAACACGACCCACGGGGTAAGCGGGTGCTGGGCGGCTTGGATCAGAAACTCAATCATTGGGCGATCATCCGGTTGGTGTCTCAACTGGGGACAGTGTCGCCTGCGGATCTTAACGAGAGCTGAGTCGAATAAGGACTCTCTTGGGCCAAATGGTAACCAAATCGCCGCGATTTCTTTACCTTAGCGAACAAGCTATTAAAGACAGCGGAAATGGCACAGCGTTCGACGAAACCTGTTAAGGAACCGCGCGTCTGGCAACGTATGTTGTCGGGCCGCAGGCTGGATCTGATCGATCCGTCGCCCTTCGATATCGAGATCGAGGATATTGCACACGGACTGGCCCGCGTGGCCCGTTGGAATGGTCAAACGTCTGGCTCGCACGCATTTTCCGTCGCCCAGCACTCCGTCATCGTTGAACATCTTTGCGGGCATCTGTCTCCTGACCTCGCGGGCGAGAAACGGCTCATGGCGCTGCTGCATGACGCGCCGGAATACGTCATCGGCGATATGATCTCACCGTTTAAGGCGATCCTCGGCGACAGCTATAAGGGCGTCGAAAAACGGCTAGAGGAAGCCATCCATATGCGGTTTGGTCTGCCGGGCCGGATGCCCGCGCCACTGAAGAAATTGATCAAACGGGCCGACAATATCTGTGCTTGGTTTGAAGCGGTGCAACTCGCCGGGTTTTCCGAAGCCGAGGCCACCGGTTTCTTTGGGGCGCCTCCGGAAGACATCCGCCTTCAATTAGAGCCCCTGCCGGCAGAGCAGGCCCATGCTCAATTTATGGACCGCCACGTCACCCTATTGGCGTCGCTCGAAACCGGAGCGCCGGCATGAGCGTTGAGCTTCTGATTGGCCTGTCAGCGGTGATCGTCGCGATCGATTCCGATCAGCCCGTCTCCCTCGTCACGAACCGATCGGACGGCGTGCCGGCGCTGCCTTACGGGAAGTTTGATCCGGCGGCCGACCGAACCTTTGAGCTTGCGCTCCGGGGCTGGGTGTCCCGGCAGACGGGCTTCACCCTTGGATATGTCGAACAACTTTATACGTTTGGCGATCGCGGCCGGGAGACGCCAAGCGCCGTCATCCCGGATGCCGATGCCGACGCGCGCACGATTTCTGTCGGCTATCTCGCACTCACGCCGGAAGCGGCGAAGCCCGAAATTGAGTTTGATACACGCTGGGCCGGATGGTACCGCCACTTTCCCTGGGAAGATCACCGGGCCGGGCGCCCCGCCATTATAGACGCCACAATATCCCCACTTCTCAACACCTGGGCTGCCGGTAACGCCCAACGGTTGGACCGGGCGCGGGTCGCTTTTGCGCTGGATTGCCAGCCATGGATCGAAGAACGGGCACTCGAGCGCTATGAGCTTCTTTATGAAGCGGGCCTCGTGGAGGAATCGGTGCGAGATGCTGGTCTGCCAAAGGACCTTCCGGACCTCGGTTTATCGATGGCGTCCGACCACCGTCGCATTTTCGCGACGGCGATCTCCCGGCTCCGCGGAAAGCTGAAATACAGGCCCGTTTTGTTTGAGCTTATGCCGGAGCGCTTTACGCTGTCGCGACTTCAAATCGGCGCCGAGGCCATCCTTGGGGTAACGCTTCACAAGCAGAATTTCCGGCGGGCGCTCGATCGGACAGGCCTGGTGGAAGGCACCGGAGATATGGAGAGTGGTACGGGCGGTCGACCCGCGGAGGTGTTTCGTTTCCGGCGAGAACTCCTGCGCCGGCGCGCCTTAAGCGGCATCGCCGCGCCGACCGCGCGTAAAGATTCTGTCTCCTGACGCAGCGCCTAGTCTCGGAAGGGTCAAGCAAGCTCTGCCACATATCCCTCGAAGGGCCGGATGATATGCGGCAGTCCACGCGCATCTCCAGCATCTGCATGATCAGGATAG
>JBCAWP010000255.1:0-3745 GCA_038534535.1 Pseudomonadota bacterium | reverse complement strand
CATGGCTGTCCGTTTGTGCAGAAGCATTATGATGAGAGCCGCACCAATATGCAGGGGCTTCAAGCATCGGCCGCCGAGGACGGTATTGTTTGGCTCTCGGTCATTTCCTCAGCGCCAGGCAAGCAAGGCCATGTCACGGGGGCGGAAGCGAATGACCTCACCGAAACGCGCGGCGCGAGCCCTTCAAGCGTAATATTGGATCCGGCGGGGGATATCGGCCGGGCCTATGGCGCGAAAACGACCCCGCACATGTATGTCATCACGTCCGACGGCACATTAGCCTATAACGGCGCCATCGATTCCATCGCGTCGGCGAATATCGATGATATCGATGCGGCCGAAAACTATGTGATTGCCGCGCTGGACAGCGTCGCGTCCGGTGAGGCCGCCGATCCATCCACGACGCGCCCCTATGGGTGTTCTGTCAAATACTGACCTGCGCCGCAGACCGCTCAGCGCTTCACAAGTCCTGGTCCATCGGCTAGGGCGGCTGCGAGCTGTTAGAGATGTGACATTGCCATGAGCCAAGCTGGAGCCGCGCGAAAGGACCTCGCGTGCAGTCCGAGGGGATTTCCCGATAAGCGGGAAGCCCTGATCCACGCCGAACAGTCCCTCATCGCGACGGTCACCGAGGTCTATCGCACTTGGGGCTTCGAAGCGTTGGAGACAGGTGCGCTCGAATTTGCTGAAAGCCTGGGCAAGTTCCTTCCCGATGCGGATCGTCCGAATGAAGGCGTTTTCGGTTTTCAAGATGAAGATGAAGCCTGGCTCGCGCTGCGTTATGATCTTACGGCGCCGCTCGCTCGGTTTGCGGCTGAAAACTGGCAAACGCTTCCTAAGCCCTTTCGGCGGTATGCCGCGGGCCCGGTCTGGCGGAATGAGAAGCCGGGGCCTGGCCGGTTTCGCGAGTTTCTCCAGTGTGATGCCGACACGGTCGGTGCTGGCGGGGTGCACGCCGATGGCGAAATGATCGCCATGGCAGCGGCAGCGATGCGTGCGGTTGGAATGGCCGAAGGCGAGTTCCGGATTAATGTGAACACGCGGCGGCTTTTGAACGGGGTGCTTGAGGCTGTGGGAGCGCAGTCGGAGGCGACGCGACTCGCGGTCCTGCGCGCACTCGATAAGCTTGACCGGCTTGGTGTTAGCGGCGTGGGGGACCTTCTTGGCAAGGGCCGTATGGACGAGTCTGGTGACTTCACCAAGGGGGCCGAGCTTTCTGCCGAGGCCGTCGAGCGGGTGCTCGCGTTTGCGCAGGCTGGACGGGAGACACGTTCCGAGACCCTTGAAGCGCTTGCGGAGGCCGTCGGGTCGAGCGAGGAAGCCAAAGCTGGCTTGGCCGATCTGATCGGGATCGATAGCGCCCTTGGCGCGCTTGGGGTCGCCGAGGGTGATGTTCGGTTCGATCCCGCGATCGTTCGGGGCCTTGAATACTATACCGGCTGCGTCTTCGAAGCCGAGCTATTGAAAGAAACGGTCGACCCGTCCGGAGCGGTGGTCCGAATCGGGTCGGTCGGTGGCGGCGGGCGCTATGATGATTTGGTCGCCCGGTTCACCGGCGAGCGGGTTCCGGCGACGGGGTTCTCGGTCGGCATATCGCGCCTGGCGGCAGCCTTGTCATTAAGCGATGGGCTCGCGGGCTTGAACGGCCCCATCGTCGTTCTCAATCTCGACAAATCCGATCCGTCAACGGCGTTTGCTGCGGCCATGGAACTGCGCAATGCCGGGCTTCGGGCCGAGCCCTATATGGGCGCTTCGGGCATGCGCGCGCAGATGAAGTATGCAGACCGGCGCGGCGCGCCAGCCGTTGTCATCATCGGTGAAGACGAACTGGCCAAGGGCACTGTCACCATAAAGGATCTGAAAGTGGGGGCGGCGAAAGCGGCTGCCATTGCCTCACACGAGGAGTGGCGTGAGTCCCGGCCTGGCCAGGTCGAGGTCCAGCGCAGCGAGATGATCGCAACTTTGCGCGGCATCGTGGAGGCTGAGGCATGACCCAGTCGTCTGGTGAGGTCTTTGCGCGCCTCGGGGGCGAGGTCATTGATCCACCCGTTTTGATGGACGCGGCCATCCCATTGGAATTGTCGGGAGAAGCAGTGCGGGCCCGGCTGTGCATTTTTAGCGACCAGGACAATCGCGATGTCGCGCTGCGCCCAGATCTGACCTTACCGCTCGCCGTACAGGAAGTGGCCTTCCGCAAGGCCGGCGATAACGATGAAAAGACGGTGCGATATGCCGCCAAAGCCTTCCGGCTTCCGTCGGCCCCGGGCGACCAGACCGAGTTCGTTCAAGTGGGATGCGAGCGCTATGGCTTGCCGTCCACACCAAAAACCGACGCCGAATTGTTTGGTGTCGTGACCGAGGAGATCGCGGCGGCGGGGATTAAGAGTATCGAGGTGCGCCTCGGTGATCTTGCCATATTTGATAGTTTTGTCTCGGCTCTGGATGTGCCGGCATCAGTCCGCGCCGCATTGAAGCGGGCGTTTCGCGAGGATGGGGGCATCAAGGCCCTCTTTTCGACTGAGCGCGTCGAGCGGACCTCCGTTGCGCGGCGACTGCGCGAGACATCGGCTGCTGAGGCACGGGCCACCGTCAAGGAGATGATGGATCTGTCTGGCGTTGAACTCATCGGCACGCGAACGCTTGATGAAATTGTCACACGCCTCGTCGAACAGGCGAAGGACGGGGACATTGCCGATGTTCCCGAGGAGGCGCAGGCGATCCTTCTTGCCTTGACAGAACTGGATGTCCCTGCGCTCGAGGCGGCTGCGGCCCTGACCCAGTTAACGGGGCAAGCGCAGCTCTCGTCTGTCGGTCATCAGATCGAGCGTCTTGCGGAACGAATAACCGCGATGACAGCGATTGCACCCGGCGTATTGGACCATGCCCGCTTCAGCACCTCCTTTGGACGCCGCTTCACCTATTACGATGGGTTCGTCTTCGAGATAGGACCGCCGGCTGATCCTTATCAGCGCGCCTTCGGGGCTGGGGGACGCTACGATCGGTTGTTAGACCGATTGTCCGACGGGCAGGTCAAAGCGACGGCAATTGGCGCCGTGATTCGACCGGACCGTATCGCAGCGCTTGGGAGGTCTTGACCATGAGCCCGCTGACGATCGCCATTCCGTCTAAAGGCCGCCTGAAAGAGGCCTGCGAAGCATTCTTTGCCGAGTGTGGATTTCGTGTGCGTCAGGAAGGCGGCGCGCGGGGCTACCGTGCCAGCCTTGATGGGTTGCCGGAGGCGAGTGTTCTGCTCTTATCCGCTCGGGAGATCGCTGAAGGGTTGATCGACGGGACCTTCCATGTCGGTGTCACCGGCGAAGACTTGCTCCACGACCTGGCGGAAACGCCGGGTGAGACAGCCATAGTGTTGAAGCAGCTTGGCTTTGGCCATGCCGACGTCGTGGTCGCCGTACCCGAGGCATGGCTCGATGTCGTCACCATGGCTGATCTCGAAGCCGCGGGCGCTTTGTTCCGCGAAACGCATGGACGCCGAATGCGCGTGGCGACCAAATATATGCGCCTTACACGGCGCTTTTTCGCCGCGCGCTCTGTCGGCGCCTATCGGCTGGTCTACTCGGCCGGGGCAACAGAGGCGGCGCCCGCATCCGGTGCGGCCGAGTTAATTGTCGACATCACGACAACCGGGGCAACGCTGGCCGCGAATGGACTGAAAGTGCTGAGCGATGGCGTCATGCTGAAAAGCGAGGCATCGCTTTGTGTCTCACTCGCGGCCGACTGGACCGAT
>JBCAWP010000254.1:0-3746 GCA_038534535.1 Pseudomonadota bacterium | reverse complement strand
GATGTCGTCGGCAACGATAACAATCGTCTCCACGCCTTCGCCGCGGACCTGCTGCGAGATTTCGATCGGCGTTTGGCCGCTCTCGACGGATTGCCCACCGGTCATCGCCACGGCGTCGTTGTAAAGGATCTTATAGGTGATGTTTGCCCCGGAGGTCACCGCCGCGCGGATGGCGAGCGAGCCGGAATGGGAATACGTTCCGTCGCCGAGATTGACGAATACATGGGGTTCTTCCGTGAACTGATATTGCCCGATCCAAGCAACACCTTCGCCGCCCATTTGGCTCGTCATGTCGGTGTTCCGCTCCGGCATGAAATTCACCATGTAATGGCAGCCGATCCCGGCAAGCGCGCGCGAGCCATCCGGCACAACGGTGGATGTGTTGTGCGGGCATCCCGAGCAATAGTGTGGCTTGCGGACGGTGGGAGAGGCGTTTGACCGAGCGGCTTCTGAGGAGCGGCCGACGCGGTCGAAATAGGCTTCAGCGCGCGTCTGGTCCCATTTCCCATCGATCCGGTCTTTCAGGGCACTGGCCATTTCTGGCAGCGCAATCGACGAGACTTTGGAGAGGAGCGGCGTGCCGTCCCGGTCTGTCTTGCCTTCAATCGTGGGGCGCTGGCGCTCTGGCAGATCATACAGAATAGCCTTTAACTGGTCTTCGATCAGCGGGCGCTTGTGCTCAACCACCAGAACACGTTCCAGGCCTTGGCAGAAGCTGCGGATCGCCGTCGGCTCAAGCGGCCAAGGCATCGCCACCTTGAAGATTGAAACGCCGAGGTCGCTGGCTTGTTCCGGTGTCAGACCGAGGGCCGCGAGGGCCTCGAAAACATCGCGCGCGGCTTGTCCGGTGACGATCACGCCGAGGCGGGGCTTTGCGGCCGGCAGGATCACGCGGTCTAGCTCATTCGCCTTCACATAGGCTTGGGCCGCGGGCAATTTCAGGTGCCGCATGCGCCATTCTTTTTCCATTGGATTGTCCGCTCGGCGCATGTGCAGGCCGGCGTCCGGCAGTTCGAGCTCCGGGCGGACCAGCGATAAGCGATTGAGCGATACATCGATGACCGCCCCGGAATCCATTGTATCAGCAAGGGCAACGAGCCCGGCCCAGGCGCCGGACACGCGGCTCATCTCCAAACCGTGCAGCCCATAGTCGAGAACGTCCTGGATAGAGGCGGGGTTCAGGACCGGGATCTCCGCATCTGCCATGGCATATTCGGATTGCGACGGCAGTGTGGACGATTTGCACGTATGGTCGTCGCCGAGCACCGCTAACACGCCGCCATGTTGAGACGAGCCGGCGAAATTGGCATGCTTGAAAACGTCGCCGGTTCGGTCAACGCCCGGCGCCTTGCCATACCAGATACCAAAGACGCCATCCTTGCGTGCGCCGGGGAAAAGACCGAGCTGCTGCGAGCCCCAAACCGCGGTCGCACCGAGGTCCTCATTAATGCCTTCCCAGAATTTGATATCGTGCGCGTCGAGCCAGGTTTGGGCGTTACGCAACTGTTGATCATACCCGCCGAGGGGGGACCCGCGATATCCGGAGATGAACCCGGCGGTGTCGAGCCCGGCTTCCTTATCGAGGCGCCGGCGGTCAAGGGGCAGGCGAACAAGCGCCTGGATGCCGGTCATATAAGCGCGGCCTTCGACGAGATCATACTTGTCGGTCAACGAGACATTGCGATGGTGCATTGGCGGCGGGTTCCCAACTAATGTAAGCACCCAGTATGCCAAAAAATGCAGAAAATGCTTGCCTTCTTTGCCCCCATAGGTCTCTATTATGGCATATGATTGCCAAAAAATAGATAAAATGGGGTAGGATTTGCCAGACTTATTCGATGCGGTGGATGCAAAAATCCTCGAGCTCATCCAAGAGGATGCTGGCCTGTCCGTGGCCGATATCGCCGAACGGGTCGGGCTCTCATCCTCACCTTGCTGGCGCAGGATTAAAAGGCTGGAAGAACAGGGCGTCATTCAGAAGCGAGTGACGCTGCTCGACCGCGATCAATTAGGACTCAACTTCGAAGTGATGGCGAGTGTCAAGCTTGCCTTGCCGAACCGGGAAAATCTCGAAGCGTTCGAGAAGCTCGTCCATGGCTGGGAAGAGGTGTCCGAATGCATGACGGTCACCGGCGCGGTCGACTACGTCGTTCATGTCATCACGACCGATATGCATGCCTATGATGACTTCCTGCGAGATAAGCTTCTCGGCTCAGCGCTCGTCTCAGATGTCCAGTCCCGAATTGTTATTCGCGTGGCAAAGCGAACGACGGCACTGCCGCTCGGCATTATCGATCGGGTTGCGGGAACTGATTAAGACACGGGGCAGCTGGTGCTCAGTTCAAAACTTCGAACTGATCATAATCCGCCAGTCGGAAATCCCGGAAGAAGCCTTGCTGGGTTTCTTCGAAGCGCCGCATGCCTGACCAGAGCGCTTCATCATAGTTCACCTCGCCGGTCGCGCTATCGACACCCACAAGGATCACGCGTCGCTGGGATGCGGTCGCCTCTGGACACCGGTCCCGGCCGGGGCAGGGAGACGTCTCGGCATGTTCGCCAAGACTTGCGGCCAGCAATTGCGGACCATTTTCAGCGCAAGCCGTGCGCAGGTTCGATAGCGATCCAACCAGTTCGCGCCCGCGGGACCGGGCTAAGCGATGGTTAAGCCTCGTCGGCCCCTCAAACGAGGAGGTTCCGATGGCAAGGACACTATCGGCCGCGCAAAAGCGGGTTTGGAAGTCCCCGCCGGAGAACAAATTACGCAAGTTTGCCTGACCTAGCGGGCCTTCGATCACGCTGCCATCGCCAAATCGCCAAGCATAATCCTGGCTCAGAATATAAATGCGGAGTGCGGCGGAGCGTCCTTCGGAATCCGTTCCGATAAAGCTTTCAGATTCCAGCCAGCGATTGTCGTCGAACCGGCTCAGCGTCCCATCGGCAACGGCCTGCTCATCGCTGATTGGCAGTCTGTCGATGTTTTCCGCTTCCGGAAGCGGTTCAAGCTCCGGGGGTGCGGCGGCGATCGTAACGGGATCGTTTGCCTTCTCAAGGCCGCCTTGCGTGTACCAGAACCAGACGCCCGCTGCGATGAACCCAATCAGCATCAGAAAGATCAAAAAAATGATCCACCGGCGGCCCGAAGGTTCGTCCTGATAGGAATAATTCGACATGCTCGCAGTCTCGCCTCACTCGATCCCAGTTTAGCGAACGCGCGCCGGAAGGGGAATGGCCCGCCTGTGAAGCACGTCCGTGACTATCGCCGCCGGCCGGAGATGTACCCCTCTTGATCCCGGAGGGTCCGGGAGACCCGCGCCTTTTTCGTCCAGCACATCTGGCGTTTTTCGGCGAGGGGGTGGGTGCTCACCGCATAGGTGAATTTTTGGCAATCCGGATCGGCTTCACAGGCCTCCACGCAATCGCCGAGGCTATTGACCCGCTGTTCGCCGAGGTCGCCACCATAATAGTCGGTGCCCTCTTCCAGGGCGAAGGTCTCGCTCTCAATCAAGCGGTCGCCATCGGCCCGCGCATTGGCGAGCGCCGCTTCGTCTTCCGGCGTGATGATCCAGGCCGTTTGGGTGACCACGCCAGCGTCCACAGCGCTCGCGGCGGCCTGATAATTCCGTTGGCCACGCTTGCGCAGATAATAAGCCGATAGGCCCGTCACCGTTGCCACCGCGCCTCCGGCCACCACGCCGCCGGCGCCCAGCAAAAGCTCGCGCCGCGTAAAATCGAACTGCGTCATGTCT
>JBCAWP010000253.1:1922-3764 GCA_038534535.1 Pseudomonadota bacterium | reverse complement strand
CCAAATCCAAGGAGCTGACGCCTGCTGCAAAGCGCGCGCTTGCGGAAGCGGACGCACGCCGCAAAGCCAAATATGGCGACACCGAGGATAAAGACGACGAGACCGGCGGGCCACGCGGTCACGAGCCCACCCGCTATGGAGATTGGGAGCGCAAGGGTATTGCCTACGACTTCTGAACGCGGCGCTGGCGGCTTTCCCGCCATGTGATCAACAGTGTTGCGGAGACGATTATCGCTGCGCCGAGCCACACATTCAGACCGGGAAAGAGTTGGAACACCAGCAAGTCGGCAAGCGCAGCCATGGGCAAGCGCAGATAGTCGATTGGGGCGAGAAACGACGCGTCCCCGACCGACATCGCCGTGATATAGAAATATTGCCCCGCCGTTCCGGCGAGCGCCATGGCAATCAACAACCCTGCCCCGGAGTATCCAGGCCAGCCGCCAAACCAGAAAACAAATGGGGCGAGCAAGACGCTCGACATGAGATTGGCCCAGATCAAAAGCGACATCGGGCTATGCGTCGCCGTGAGAGATTTAACGAGGACAATGGCACCCGCGAACCCGGCAGCGCTGACCAAGGCAAGCCAGGTCCCGCCGTCAACGATGATCGCATCCGACGCGAACCCCGGCAGCACATATCCCGGCAGGACCATGACAACGACGCCAAGAAACCCTGCGAGAACGGCGCCCCAACGCCAGGTGCCAACGGCCTCGCGTAACAAAAGCGCCGCCAGGATCGTCACGAACATGGCCCGCGAAAAAGAGATCGCGTTGAACTGCGAGAGCGGCAATGTGAAGGCGTCCGAAATCGCATACATGCTGCACAGAAAAGCACCCGTTCCCAACAAGCTCCGCGCGATGAGAAGAAACGGTTTGTCTGATTTCAGATAGCCAAGACCGAAATGGAAGAGGACCGGTAAGGTCACCAGAAGGGCGACAAAAGATCGCCAAAATGCCAGAACCGCTGGGTGTTCGGTCGACGACATGAATTTGGCAAGCGTCAGAAAAACCGTGAATGTCAGCCCCGACGCGAACAGCCAGAGGGCCCCTTCGAGGTTGCGAGACCTCTCTGGAGTGTGAATTGCCGAGGCGTTTGAACCGCTGTTATCTCGCGTCATGGTTGCCTTCACCCAAGCCGAACTGGATAGCATCGCCCAGCTTTGGCGGACGCGGCCCCCGGAACAGTTGTGGAGTGGATGGGCGTATATCGGGACCGAACCGGACGAGATCTGGTTGTATCGTTCTCGAACCCATTGGCGCCGATTTCCTCTTGTCAAAGCAGAGGTAGGCTACGTCTTGTTGGGAGACCGCGATAGCCCTCTCGCTAGGGCAGTAAGCCTGCCGGATATTATCGGCGCGATAGAAGAAATTCCGGCAGCCGCGTCAACCGCGGGCGGCTGATCATCAATTAGCTGACCCGCTCAACCATCATATGCTTGATGTTTGCAATCGCTTTGGCGGGGTTCAAGCCTTTCGGGCAGACTTGGGCGCAATTCATGATCGTGTGGCAGCGATAGAGCTTGAACGGATCTTCGAGATCATCGAGGCGTTCGCCCGTCGACTCATCCCGGCTGTCGATGAGCCAGCGATACGCCTGCAGGAGCGCTGCCGGGCCTAGATATTTGTCGCCATTCCACCAATAGGACGGGCAAGACGTAGAGCACGAAGCGCAGAGAATACACTCGTAAAGCCCGTCCAAATGGGCGCGGTCGTCTTCGGACTGGCGCCACTCAGTCTCAGGAGACGGTGTATCGGTCTTCAGATAAGGCTGCACATAAGCGTGCTGAGCGTAGAAATTTGTGAGGTCCGGCACCAAGTCGCGCACCACCGGCTGATGCGGCAG
>JBCAWP010000253.1:0-1823 GCA_038534535.1 Pseudomonadota bacterium | reverse complement strand
AGGCTGCACATAAGCGTGCTGAGCGTAGAAATTTGTGAGGTCCGGCACCAAGTCGCGCACCACCGGCTGATGCGGCAGCGGCGCGATCGTGATCGTCGAGCCGGCAACTTCATCCCATCCTTTGGTGCAGGCGATGGTGTTGTTGCCGCCAATGTTCATGGCGCAGGATCCGCAGACGCCTTCCCGGCAGGACCGGCGGAACGCAAGCGTCGGGTCAATCGTGTTTTTTATGTGGATAAGAATGTCGAGCACCATTGGCCCGCACTTCGATGTGTCGACCCAATAGGTGTCCCAGCGCGGATTGCCGCCTTCTTCTGGATTGTACCGATAGATCCGGAACTTTCGTAGGTCCTGGCGGGAGGCATTATCCGGTTTTGGCCAGGATTTGCCAGATTTGACTTTGGAGTTCTGGGGAAGGGTCAGCTGGACCATGTCTGGCGGCCTTATCCTTAGTAAACGCGTTTCTTCGGTTCGATGTACGCGATGTCGTTGGACATTGTGAAATCGTGGACCGGGCGATAGTCGATCCGGACCTTACCGTTCTCATCCCCCCAAGCGAGGGTGTGCTTCATCCAGTTCTGGTCGTCGCGCTCGGGAAAATCTTCCATTGCATGAGCGCCGCGGCTTTCTTGCCGGTTCGCGGCCGAATTCACAGTGACTGAGGCCTGCGCAATTAGATTGTCGAACTCAAGCGCTTCGACCAGATCCGTGTTCCAGATCAGGGTACGGTCTTTGACGTCTATCCCTGGTAGCTTTTCGAAGATGCCGTCAATCTTCTCGACGCCCTCCCGAAGGATGTCACTGGTGCGGAAGACCGCGCAGTTAGACTGCATTGCCTTTTGCATTTCCAAACGAAGCTCGGCGACGGGCTGGTCGCCCTCCGCGTTCCGAAGACGGTCAAACCGTGCGAGATGTTTCTCTGTCTGGCGGTCTTCAATTTCCGGCTGAGACGCGCCCGCATCGACCGTCGCGCCGCAGCGAAGCCCAGCGGCACGGCCAAACACGACAAGATCGATCAATGAGTTGGAACCCAAACGGTTCGCGCCATGCACGGATACGCAAGCCGCTTCACCGACGGCCATCAAACCGGGCACGACACTGTCCGGATCGTCGCCTTTCTTGGTGAGCACCTCGCCGTGATAATTCGTCGGGATCCCGCCCATATTGTAGTGCACTGTCGGCAAGACTGGGATCGGCTCCTTCGTGACATTGACGCCCGAGAAGACCCGCGCGGTCTCCGAAATACCAGGCAGTCTTTCCGCCAAGGTTTCCGGCGGCAAGTGGTCAAGGTGGAGGTAGATATGATCGCCCTGTTCGCCGACGCCGCGACCTTCTCGAATTTCGATCGTCATCGAGCGGGACACCATATCTCGCGGCGCGAGGTCTTTCACGCTCGGCGCATACCTTTCCATGAAGCGTTCGCCGTTCGCATTGGTCAAATAACCGCCCTCGCCGCGCGCGCCCTCGGTGATCAGACAACCGGCGCCGTAGATCCCCGTGGGATGGAACTGGATGAACTCCATATCCTGCAGCGGGAGGCCGGCGCGGAGCACCATGGCATTGCCATCGCCCGTGCAGGTATGGGCCGATGTGCATGAGAAGAACGCGCGGCCATACCCGCCCGTCGCTAGGATTGTGCGTTGCGCTCGGAAGCGGTGAAGCGTGCCATCGTCCAGTTTCCAAGCCGTCACGCCTCGGCAGACACCTTCGTCATCCATGATGAGATCGAGAGCGAAGTATTCGATAAAGAATTCCGTCTCGTTCTTCACGCACTGACCGTAGAGCGTATGGAGCATGGCATGGCCAGTACGGTCGGCGGCCGC
>JBCAWP010000252.1:0-3777 GCA_038534535.1 Pseudomonadota bacterium | reverse complement strand
TGGAGCGAGGCGAGGTCGGATCCCGATCCCGGCTCGGAATAGCCCTGGCACCACCACACATCAGACGAGAGGATCGGGGGCAGGTGTTTCTCTTTTTGTTCGTCGCTGCCAAAGGCCATGATGACGGGCGCGACCATAGAGAGCCCCATCGGGCTGGTATTTGGCGTCCCAGCCGCGGCCATCTCCATTTGGAAGATGTACTTCTGGGACGCTGTAAAGCCGGCGCCGCCATACTGCTCGGGCCAGTTCGGGGCAATCCAGCCGCGTCCGTGCAGCCGCTTCTGCCAAGCAACCATGCCGTCCTTGTCCAGATAGCCATTCTTCGAGAGCGCCTGCTTTGCCCGCAAATCATCGGTGTAATTCTCGGAAATCCAATCGCGGACCTCGGTCTGGAAGGCGCGGTCTTCAGCGGTGAATGAGAGATCCATGTCGCCGTTCCCTATTCAACAATATCGAAATACTGGATGTCTGGAGCACCCGCGAGACATGCCCCCATGGCGGGCATAGCCGCCTGGAAGTATTCGGTCTTGCCGTGGCTATCGAGCGCTTCCTGGGAGGCGTACTGCTCCATGAAAATATACGTGGTGTCGCCGGCCTTAGATTTATAGAGCTGGTAGGTGGTACAGCCGGGCTCATTAGCTTTGACCTTCGCCATAAGGTCCTTTGCAGCTGCTTCAAACTCAGCTTGCTTGCCATCTTGAATCGTCAAAGTTGCAACGACACCAATCATAACTTCCTCCCGCGCGCTTATCTGCAAACCACGAGTGTATGCGACGCCTGTCGATCGGCAAGACATGACGTAGCGAAAACAGTGGGAGACGAGCGTCGCCCCTTGACCTTGAGTTGCAATGGGTTCCAGTCTCTCCACTTGGACGCTGACTGCCTGGCTAGGATGCCGCACACCATGGATTTTGTGGACATTCTGATCGACCGGGCGCGGCAGATCCCGAACCTGATCATCGAATTCGCCCCCGGCGTCTTGCTGGCCTTGGCCATCTTCATCATTGGCCGCGGCATTGTTCGACGGATATCTACGGCGACGGTGACGGCCTCGGCGCGGGTGTCTAATATCGACGAGACGCTGGCGCGGTTTTTTGGATCAGTCGTTCTAGCCGCCGGGACGATCGCCGTCGTCATCGCGTCGCTATCGGCTATGAACATCAACCTCGCTTTTCTGGCGACCATCATCGCCTCTCTCTTCATCGCCCTTGGCTTTGCACTGCAGGATTCGCTCGGTGATGTGGCGAGCGGCATCGTCCTTGCCGTGTTCAGGCCATACAAGGTTGGCGAAGAGGTGGAGATTGCCGGTCAAAATGGTGTTGTGCAGGAACTCGGTTTGTTCGCAACCCGGATGGTGACGCGCGATAATGTGGAGCTTGTCATCTCGAACTCAGACGCGCTCGGCAATACGATCAAGAATTTCTATGCCTATGGGGAGCGAAGACTCGATATGAAGTTCGGTATTGGTTACGGGTCCGATATCGGAACCGCGATCCGTGCCCTGACAAGTGTCGCCGATGGAGATGACCGTATCCTGCGCGATCCGGCGCCCTGGGCGAAAGTCGTTGAACTTGGCAATAGCGCCGTCGTCCTTGAATTGCGCATCTGGTGCGACGCTGATGACCACCGCAAAGTCAAAATGGACCTATCGCGGCGCGTCAAAGAGGTCTTCGATGCCGCCGGTATAGAGATCCCATATGAGTACCAAGTCGTCCTGACAAAGCCTGCGGTGACCCATGCCTAATATTCAGGAGTCTGTCCTTCCAGTTGGTAGCCCTCCCCCCTTCGAATTGACCGCCGAGGGGCTGACCGACACGGCGTCCTATTACGTCACGCTGATTGTCGACGCGGCGATCACCTTTGCCCCCCGGCTCCTGGCAGCCGGTCTGGTTCTGTGGATCGGATCCTGGCTATCCGGCCGGATCTATCGTGCTGTCCGCAAACGGACGGATGCGAGTGAGCGGATTGATACAACCCTCGGCGCTTTCACGTCGAACGCCGTGCGCTACATCTTTATGGGCGCAGTCCTGCTCGTCGCTGTGTCGATTTTGGGTGTACAGATCGCATCCATCTTTGTGGTCTTCTCAGCGATGACGCTCGCGATCGGGCTCGCACTACAAGGTTCACTCTCCAATGTTGCAGCGGGCCTCATCCTGATCGTTCTCAGACCCTACCGCATCGGAGACTATGTCGAGTTGAACGGTGAAGAAGGCCATGTTGAAGACCTGAACATCTTCCAGACGACGCTGCGCGCGCTCGATAATGTCAAAATCATTTTGACCAATAATGACGTCCGCTCGGCGCCGATCCGAAATTATTCCTCCCTCGGCGTTCGGCGCGTCGACATCGATTTCGGCATTGATTATGGCGATGACATTGCCAAAGCTATGCAGATCATTGAACGGGAAGCCAGCGCGCATCCGATGGTTTTGGATAAGCCCGACGGCCCCTGGACCCGCGTCAGCTGCTTAAACGACAGTTCTGTAGACATCCAATTGCGGGTTTGGTGCCAATCAGGTGACCATTGGGACGTTCGCTTCGACCTCCTGAGATCGGTCAAAGAGGCGTTCGATGCCGGCGGCATCTCGATCCCCTTCCCGCACGCTGTGGAAATTCAAAAGACCGCTGGGGCCGGTTGACCGCTTAGAGGCCCTCAAACAGGGCGGTCGATAGATATCGCTCGGCAAAAGAGGGCACGATAGCAACGATCATTTTTCCGGCGGATGCCTCGCGCCGCGCTACCTCGAGCGCAGCGGAAATGATCGCGCCGGACGAGATACCCACGGGCAGTCCCTCAAGCTCCGCAATCCGCCGCGCCATGGCAAAGGCCGCATCATTGTCGACCCTCACCGCTTCGTCCATCAAATCCCTATCCATATTTCCGGGAACAAAGCCGGCGCCAATGCCCTGGATCGTGTGCGGTCCAGGCTCCCCGCCTGACAGAACCGGACTCGCTTCCGGTTCAACGGCGATCATTTGAAGCTCTGGCCTTTTGTGTTTAAGGACGCGGGCACATCCGGTGAACGTGCCGCCGGTGCCGACGCCGGCGACGACTGTATCGACCTTGCCGTCGGTATCACGCCAGATCTCTTCAGCTGTTGTTGCTTCGTGGATTGCTGGATTGGCCGGATTGTCGAACTGGCTTGGAATGACGGCCCCGTCGATGGTCGCGGCGAGGTCTTCAGCTTTTGCGATGGCGGCTTTCATTCCGCCCTCTTTTGGCGTGAGCTCGAGCTCAGCCCCGAGCAAGGCCAGCATCTTGCGCCGTTCGATCGACATGGACTCAGGCATCGTCAAGATAATGCGGTAGCCCCGAGCGGCAGCGACAAAGGCGAGACCAATCCCGGTATTGCCTGAGGTAGACTCGATGATCGTCGCCCCCGGCTTCAGCTTTCCCTCTTTTTCGAGGGCCGAAATCATGCCGATCGCGATCCGGTCCTTCACGCTGGCAAGCGGATTGAAGAATTCCAGTTTTAATAAGAGATCCGATTGGAGCTGTTCCTGCGCGGCGAGGCGCGGCACCCGCACGAGAGGCGTATTCCCGATAGTTTCAAGGACTGATCCATAAATCCGCCCGCGCCCCGGCGCATCAAGCGCAACGCCATTAAAATCGATCGTTTCTCCCATCTGGCCATCTCCTCATTGGTCGCCGCTGGCGGACTTTACTTGCCGTGGAAAGTAGCGTCGCGCTTTTCTATGACAGCGGCAACACCTTCCATATGATCGTCGGTATGGTGCATCAGCGCCTGACCCGACGCCGACATTTCCATCACCGCG
>JBCAWP010000251.1:0-3800 GCA_038534535.1 Pseudomonadota bacterium | reverse complement strand
CAACCGCGTGCGAGGTAAGCACCACCGAATTTGATGGCCAACCGGCTTTGCTCATTGAATCTGAAAATGAGGCCGGCGAAACCGTGCAAACTCTCGAAGCCTACGATCTTGAATTTGGCGATGATGTCGGGATCGGTCTGGCAAGTTGGATTATCGGTCTCATCCTAGCAGCACTCACTTTTGCGGTAATCATTGGCGGCATCCAGTCCATTGGCACGGTGGCGGGGCGGGTTGTCCCATTCATGGCATTGTTTTACGTCGGCGCGGCCTTCGTCGTACTGATGTTCAACGTGACGGAGATTCCTGCCGCATTGGGCCTGATCGTCACCTCCGCGTTTGGCCTTGAACAAGCCGCCGGCGGTTTGGCGGGCTACGGAATGGCCGCGGCGGTTAGGGCCGGTGTGGCGAGGGGATTGTTCTCCAATGAAGCCGGGCAAGGCTCCGCGCCGATAGCCCATGCCGCAGCTCAGACGCGCAACCCGATCAAGCAGGGCGAAATCGCCATGATCGGTGTATTTATTGATACGCTCGTGATCTGCACCATGACAGCCCTCGTCATCCTCACAACGACGGGCACCTGGGTCACCGCTGATGGTGGGACGACGGAATACATCTGGCTGGCCGCCGATTTGGAAGCGTCTGCCATTACAAATGCCGCCTATGAAACCGCATTTGCGGGTGGCGGTTGGATCGTCACGATCTGCCTCGCGCTTTTTGCCTTCACGACGATTATCGGCTGGTCTTACTATGCCGAGCAGGCCATCACCTACCTGGTTGGCGAGTGGGCGACGAAGCCGTTCCGGTTTGTTTGGGTCGGCGTCATCTTCATCGGCGCGATGGCGCAGGTGGAATTCGTTTGGAAGTTTGGTGATCTCGCCAACGCCTCCATGGCCTTCCCAAACCTGATTGCAATCCTCGCCTTGTCGGGCACGGTCGTCGCAATGCATAAAGCCAATGGCGACCCGGATACAGTGGATGGAAATTCCATCATGCTGCCGGGTGAAGGTGCGAGCGCGGACGCGCCGGTGAAGCCGGCCGAATAACGCGGCCAAACTGCCGCACCCGTTTGGCGGCGGGCTTATTCAAGGTTACTCTCGCTCCACGGAACAGTGGATCAAGGGGACGGAGCCATGGTTTTGAGGTGGATCGCGATGATCGCGGCGGGTGTCTTACTCTTCGGTGCGGCACTCGCCATGCCACTCGCCCAATCGACACAGCCCCGCGTCGCGCTGATTATCGGCAACTCCGATTATCAGCAGACCGGCTGGAAGCTCGCTAATCCAGAGAACGACGCATACCTGATGGCCGACACGCTCACCGGCATGGGATTCGACGTCGAGCTTGTCGTGAACGCCACCGAGGAAGAGATGGAGGACGCCTTCGGCCGATATGGCGCACGGCTGTCGGCCGCCGGTCCAGATGCCGTCGGCCTCCTCTACTATGCCGGCCATGGGGTTCAGTCCCAGGGGGCAAACTATCTCGTCCCCGTCGATGCCCGCCCACAGACCGAGCAAGATGTCTGGCGCCAAGCGCCGCGTCTCGGTGAGGCGCTTCAATATATCGAAGCCGCCGGTAATGCCGTGAACTTCGTGATCCTGGACGCCTGCCGCAACAATCCCCTCCCCTCGGCATCCCGCTCAGGCGGGTCGGGCGGCCTTGCCGCTTTGCCCCGCTCGCAAGGCTTGCTCATCGCCTACGCCACTGAGCCGGGCTACACGGCTGCCGACGGCCAGGGCGCCACAAACAGCCCGTTCACGTCCGCCTTGGCTGAGGTCCTCCCCACAGAAGGCCTCGTGGCGGAGCTCGCTTTCAAGCGCGTGGCCGACCGGGTGAAGCTTGCCACGAATGGCGCGCAGAACCCGTTCTACAATTCCGGCCTTACCGGCGCGGACTTTTATTTCGCAGGGACGGCAACGAGCATCCCGTCCGCGCCGCCGCAACAGCAGATCGCCATCGAAGCGCCGGAACAAGTCGCCCGCGCAGGTGTCGACACGCTGACCGACCCGAATGCTACTCCTGCGGAACGCGCCCAGCGTGCCTTGTCCTCCGGCGCAGCACCCGAGGATCGCACATTCCGCGACTGCGAGGCTTGCCCACAAATGGTTGTCATCGAGGCCGGCACATATGTGATGGGCTCGCCGCCCGATGAGGTGGGGCGCAACAACATGCAGGAGAAACCCTCCCCACCCATCGCCATCGCCAGCTTCGCCATTGGTGCCTACGAGGTGACCTGGGGCGAGTGGCGGGCCTGTGTCGCTGGAGGTGGCTGCGAAGATGCCGACATCCGAAATCGCAGCGCGCAGATCCCACGCGACGACAAGCCCGTGACACATGTATCCCACAATGATGCGCTCGCCTTTGTCGCCTGGCTCAACTCAACCCTGCCGGAGACCCGTGCCAAATATCGTCTGCCTTCAGAAGCGGAATGGGAGTATGCGGCGCGCGCCGGCACGCGCACACCGTTCAATACCGGCCCGACCATCTCAGGCACGCAGGCTAATTACAATTCCGAACGGCGGTATGCCGACGAAGAGAAGGTGGACTATTTGCGCCGGACAACAAGGGTTGGCAGCTACCCCCCAAGCGATTGGGGGCTTTATGATGTGCACGGCAATGTTTGGGAGTGGGTCGCCGATTGTTCCTTCGTCGACTATCGCGACAAGCCCGACGACGGCTCACCCCAGATATGGGATGACTGTCAGCAAATGGTGAAACGCGGCGGGTCTTGGCGCTTGGTCCCAAGGTATGTTCGCACGGCCGTGCGCGATTATGACGTCTCCACCCATTATGATGATGATACCGGTTTTCGCCTGGCACGGACGCTGGAGACGGAGTAGACCGGAACACCTGGTAAGATGGAGCCCATATGCTTCGACCGAAAGAGACCCTTGTCGCCTTGGCCGCGATGCTGTGTTGCACCGCCTGCGCGACCGGCCCAACGCCGTACCAGCCGGCGACTTCCATCAACGGGTTCGGCTATGCCGACCAGCCGATCGAACAAGGTCGATACCGCATTACCTATCGCGCCCGGAACGTCACCGAAGCGCGAACGCTCGTCCTGCGCCGTGCCGCCGAGCTGACGCTTGCTGATGGCAGCGACTGGTTCCGGGTGATCGATAGCTATACCGAGACATTTGGTGGGGGCGGCGCCCGGTCTGGTGTCTCAATCGGCGGCGCAACCGGTGGCCCGAATTCCAGCATCGGCGTTGGGATTGGAATTCCGATCGGCAGGAGTAGTCAACCACGCGAAGCCGAAGCGGGTATCGAAATCGTCTCCGGGATCGGTGAAAAGCCGGATACGCCCGACGCCTATGATGCGCGGTCGGTCATCGAGACGGCCGCAAGCGTTCCAGCGCCTTAGTCGGACGCGCCGGCGACCCGTCGTAAAAACGTATATTCGGTAAACTGCCGCGTGTCGGCGCCGTTTGCGTGGACGGCCACTTTTTGTACGAACCGCCACCCAGCCGCTCGCAGGCCCCACAGCGTTTGGGCCGCTTCGCGCCGGTATTTCCGCGCTTTCCACCAACTCGAATTTCCAGTGACGAGACGAACGGTCTTGGCGTCGGCTTTGCTCACGGCGGCACAGCCTCCCCTTTCCAATCAAACACCTTCCCTGTGTCGGCGGCGGTTAACCCATCGAGGACGTCCAGCAGATACGCAGCGGACTGCGCCGGCGTGAACACATCGTGGGAAACGGCCCCGGCAAACTCGGAGGAGAGATTGGTCGCCACCGTGCCCGGGTGCAGCCCCACGACGACCCCCTCGCCATTCTTCCGGCCAAACTCCAAGGCGAAGTTGCG
>JBCAWP010000250.1:0-3805 GCA_038534535.1 Pseudomonadota bacterium | reverse complement strand
CCTCGGCAGTCTTCAGACCAAGCTATACCGTCTGAGCGAGCGTCTACCCCGTCTCGCCGAACAGTTCGCGTCCAATCAGCCAGCGGCGGATTTCGCTGGTACCGGCGCCGATTTCCATGAGCTTTGCGTCGCGCAGGAGGCGGCCGGTGGGGTATTCGTTGATATATCCGTTCCCGCCGAGGATCTGGATGGCGTCGAGGGCCATCTGGGTCGCTTTTTCAGCGGCGTAGAGGATGCAGCCAGCGGCGTCTTTGCGGGTCGTCTCGTCCCGGTCGCAGGCCTGTGCAACGGCATAAGAATAGGCACGCGCGGTGGAGAGTGTGACGTACATATCGGCGAGCTTGCCCTGGATCAGCTGGAACTCGCCAATGGATTTGCCGAATTGCTTACGGTCGTGGACATAGGGCAAAACGACGTCGAGGCAGGCCTGCATGATGCCGACGGAGATGTTGGAGAGGACAACGCGCTCATAGTCGAGGCCGGACATGAGGACGCCAACGCCGCCATTTTCAGGGCCCATAAGGTTTTCTTCTGGCACTTCGCAATCCTGGAAGACGATCTCGCCGGTTTCGGAGCCGCGCATGCCGAGCTTGTCGAGCTTCTGGGCAACGGAGAAGCCGGGCATTCCACGCTCAATGATAAAGGCAGAGATGCCGCGGGAGTGGGCGTCCGGATCGGTCTTCGCATAGACGATGAGGGTGTCGGCGTCTGGCGCGTTGGTGATCCACATCTTCGTGCCGTTGAGGACGTAGCGATCGCTCTTCTTTTCGGCGCGGAGCTTCATCGAGACAACGTCCGAGCCGGCGCCAGGCTCTGACATGGCGAGCGCGCCAAGGTGCTCCCCGGAGACGAGCTTGCGGAGGTAGCGCTCTTTCTGCTCGGTGGTGCCCCAGCGGCGAAGCTGGTTCACGCAAAGATTTGAGTGGGCGCCATAGGAGAGGCCGACGGAGGCCGAGGCGCGGGAGATCTCTTCGATCGCGACGCAGTGTTCCAGATAGCCGAGGCCTGTGCCGCCCCACTCTTCCTCGACGGTGATGCCGAGGAGGCCAAGCTCACCCATTTTCGGCAGGAGCTGGCGGGGAAAAACGTCCGTCTTATCTATCTCACCGGCAAGAGGCGCGATGTGGTCGGAGGAGAAGGACCGGACGGTGTCGCGCAACATATCTGCGGTTTCACCGAGGTCGAAATTCAGGGTCGGATAGCTGTTCGGGATCATGCCGGGAGACTTACCCCCATTTCAGCCGAAGTCCAATTAATCCCTGCCCCGAATGACCGATTTCCCGCCAAAATAGACTGCGAGAATGGTAAGGAGTGATCCGAGCAGGAAAATCCCCGTATCGGCATAATCAAGGGCCGCGCCAGAACGGCCGACGGCTTGAACCGCTTGCGGCGCAAGGAGACGGACGAGGCCATAGCTGGCCAGGGCCACACCTCCAGCGCCTATAAGGCCGTGGAAGACGGGGCCAATAACTGAGCGACCCTCGCCATTCGCCGCAGCGATGGCAGCGTCTACCTGGGCTTCGTCGATTTCGACAGGGGCGAGATCATCAATGGCCGCCTGGGTTTGCGGGAGAGGATCCTCAAGGGGTGGTAGGTCACCCGGAACAGCAACCTCCGGTTCGGCAAGGGCGGAGATCGCCTTGGTGATATCGGCGGGGGTGGGGTCGCGCGGATCCGGCGCGGCAGGCGACGCCGGTTTGACCGGTTCGCCGAGAATACGTGTAAGGCGCTCAGCGACCTCCCTGGCGGCTTCCGGAGGCGCCGTGGGCGTCAGGGTGGCTATTGGCGAAGGCGGCGCCTCTTCGGCTGCGGGGCGCGGGGCCTCGGCCGCGAGGGCTTCGGCGGTACCGCTAAGGTCCGCCGCGACCTGATAGGCGGGCCATCGGGTTTCATCGCGGCGCGGGCGAGCCCGAGCGCTTGGCAGGACGGCGCTCGTCGCGGGCGTAAGGAACAGGGCTTTCTCGGCCGCCCGGCGGCGTACAAGCGCGTCTGCGAGGACAAGCCGGTCACCGAACTTGGCGAGGCGCCACGCCTCCATGGCGTCGGCGGCGGTGAGGCGGTCGCCAGCGTTCAGGCAATCGCGTACGGCAGAGGTCATGAAGGCGCGGGGGCCTATGTTGAAGATGAAGGCGGCGAGCGCGTCGAATTCGTGTTGAGCGAGCGGGACAAAGACCGCGCGCGCGATCGTCTCCTCAACGGTCCGCAAGTCATATTCTTTCAAGAGGAGTGCGGCGTCTTCACGGGTGATCGAGAGCCCGGCGCGGGCCGCACGGGTGTGCCCATACCCAATCATCCATCGGTCTCGGCCAAGCGGGACGGCGCGGGGGTGAAACCCTTCGAAGCGCTGGATCAGGTCACGGCCTGCCCGGGATGTCCGCATCGGAGATGCCATGGAGTGGCCCTTTTTGACACACATCGTTCCGTCAGACTGGTAAAGCTGCAAGTCGCAAACCGAGAGCGTTGATTCTCAATGAATTAATATGAGCGTGGCCAGCCCGAGAAAGCTTGCAAATGCGACGATATCCGTTGTTGTCAGCACAAATACTGAGGAAGCTACTGCAGGATCGGCGCCAAGGCGCTTCAAGACGATCGGCACGAGAACGCCGAAAAGGCAACCGAGGGTAAAGGTGACAAGGATCGCTACGGCAATCGTGAAGGCGAGCACCGCGTTGCGGAACCAGAACATGGTGACGAGCCCGACGCCGACGGCAAAGATGACCCCATTCGCTATACCGGTGAGGATTTCCCGCCGAACCGCCCGGCGCGTGGCAGCCCCTTCCATCTCGCGTTCGGCGATGGCGCGCACGGCAACGGTGAGGGCCTGACTGCCCGCATTGCCACCGAGAGCGGCAACAACCGGCATCAGGATTGCGAGCGCGACAAGGCGGTCGAGCGCCGGTTCGAAAATGGAGATAATCGCCGAGGCGAGGAAAGCCGTGCCCAGATTAATCCCGAGCCAGGGCGCGCGCGCTTTGACCGAATCCCAAACGGTGTCGGAACCATCCGCCTTCGAGACACCGGACAGGGCAAGCAAGTCTTCGGTGTTCTCGCTTTGGATAACATCGACCATATCATCGACCGTGATCATGCCGGTGATACGGCGGCCTTCGTCGACCACGGGCGCAGAGGCCAGGTGGTATTTTTGGAAGAGGAAGGCGACCTCTTCCTGGTCCATGTCGGTTGTGATCTCGGCCTCGATATCATTCATGATCTCGGCGAGGCGCACATCGCGCGGCGTCCGCAAAAGCGTCGCGAGCGGGACGGCGCCTTTCACCTGGAAGCCCGGATCAACCACATAGATTTCGAAGAAATGGTCCGGCAAATCATCCCCAGACGCACGCGCGTGGTCGACCGTGTGGCCAACCGTCCAGAACTCCGGCGCGGCCACGAATTCACGCTGCATGAGGCGCCCGGCGGTCTCTTCGTCGAAGTCCATGGCGCGCTCGAGCGCCGTGCGGTCGCCGGCCTCAAGCGTCTCCAGCACGTCAGTACGGCGCCCCTCGGACAGGCCTTCCAGGATGGCCGCCGCGTCATCGGAGTCGAGGGCGCGCAAGGCTTCGGCGATTGAAGTATCCGGCAGGAGATCGACAGCGTCATTGCGGTATTCGTTGCGCAGTTCGATGAGAATATCGCTCGACAGGTCTGCACCGAGGAGCGCAACGACATCTCCGAACAATTCAGGCTCCAACTGCTCAAGGGCATCGGAGGCGTCCGCCGGGTGGAGATCTTCCAGAGCGGCCATGATAACAGATTTGTCGCCGAGACGAGCCGCCTCGCCGATTAAGTCGACGAGCGCGGGGTCCAC
>JBCAWP010000249.1:0-3807 GCA_038534535.1 Pseudomonadota bacterium | reverse complement strand
GTTCAAGGGAATCGTCGCCGCCAGGATCGCCACCGGGTCCTCAAAGC
Organism: Pseudomonadota bacterium; assembly: GCA_038534535.1. Classification (GTDB taxonomy): domain Bacteria; phylum Pseudomonadota; class Alphaproteobacteria; order Caulobacterales; family Hyphomonadaceae; genus CALLCD01. Next base: position 3,760 of record JBCAWP010000249.1, on the reverse strand, counting down.
CATACCCGCCGATCAACCCGAACAGATAGGCCCCCCAGCCATTGATCAGGATCAAAACGCTGATGGGCGCACACGTTGAATCGATCAAATAGGCGAGCCGTTCGCGGCTTATCCCCAGCCGGTCGAACAGCGGCCGGCCCATAATCCCGGTCGACAAAAGGCTGACATTTGTCTCCATAAACAGCGCCGTGCCCGCCGCAACGGTCACCATCCCGGCCCGCCGCGGCGTTGAGGCGAGCCCAGACGAGACGAGCCGGTTCACCAGCGCCGCCACCCCGCCCGATTTCTGCATGTAGGCCAGCAGTGCACCGATGATCAGGCAGAAGAGAAGGATCCGCGTATTGCCACCGCTTTCGAAAACGCCGGCCGCGCGGTCAACGCTGTTCAAGAGCCCGAGCACGGGGTTTCCCCCCGCGATCAGCGCCTCTGAAATCCAGATCGCCCCGCCCAGCGCGTAATAGACATTGCGCGTCACCACCGCGATCGCGAGCGCCAGCACTGGCGGCAACAGCGTGAGAATATCCAAGATCAGCCCCGTCACATCTTCCGTCCACCGCCCTTAGCGAAGAACCGCGGGGCTGTCGAAACCGGACCTCAGAAGACGTCGTCGCGGACAGACCCGCCGCCAAATCCGGCGCCGATAATCTTCAGTCCCATTCGTCGCTCCCCCGAGCTCTTTTGCCTGGCTAAGTCACAATCTTGAGCTTGTGCCGTTCAAACACTTTCAGAACGGGCCCCAGATCATGGCCGCGCTTCAAGATCTGACCTTCGGCGCCCCGCACGGCCCAGGCCCCTTGGCGGCGGGCGAGCGCTGGAACCTTTTCGATCGTCCAAGTCGGGCGTTCAGCCGCTCGCCGATATATCGAGAACACGGCCCGGTCTGTCAGCATCGCAATTGCATAGTCGCGCGCAGCCCCCGACCCCACCAAATGGCCATAGACGGACAGGATCCGATTCAGCTCTCGCCTGTGGAAAACTGTCCGCTCAACAGGCTTGCTTTGATGGCCGGCAAATTCTATACGTCGTGTCATGTTGCGGTAAGCAATCTCATTCTGTTTAGCGCGCTGTAATACTCTGTCACAAATTTAACAGTTTGCCGCGAAAGCGCCCCATTCTGCGCGCGATACCGCCGCGTTGACAAGCCACTCTGTAGTTGTCGGGCGGCGGTGTAAATCAAACATCCCAGACCCATCAGCCCCCCCAGCCCCCTGGGGCGTTTGACAACCGCTGTCCGACGACTTTCCTTAAAATTTCATCATTTTCCGCGCTGCCTGGCGGGTTTGCGCCCGCTCATCCGCCTCTGGACTGGTCAAGGCCCGGCCAGACCGCTAGAGCGAAGTCGATGGGAGATGGACTGCCACCTGAGCCGAATCAACGCGCTGACCTTGAGCTGAAGGGTCTCGCGAAGGCCTTCAATGGTGTCCACGCGGTGGACCGGCTTTCGCTCAAGGTCGGGTGCGGTGACGTCGTCGGCGTTCTTGGGCCCAACGGCGCCGGTAAATCCACCACGATGCGTATGATCGCCGGGGTCATCGCGCCAGACGCCGGCGATGCGCTGATTGCGGGCCATTCGATTGTCTCGGACCGGCGCCGCGCCCAAGCCGCGCTCGGCTACCTGCCAGAAGGCGCGCCGCTTTATCTCGATATGACCCCCCCGGAATTTCTACGTTTTGTCGGTCGCAGCCGCGCCATGAAGCGCAAGCCCCTGGCCGACGCCATTGAACGCGTCACCGCCGATGCGCGCATCGGCCCGGTCATGGGCAAGCGCCTGTCGGATCTGTCGAAAGGCTATCGCCGGCGCGTCGGGCTCGCCGCCGCCCTTGTGGGCGATCCTCCGGTCCTGCTTCTAGATGAGCCGACCGATGGCCTCGATCCCAATCAGAAACGCGCGGTGCGCGCCCTCATTTCCCGCATGGCCGCAACCAAAGCCATCCTGATCACCACCCATACGCTAGAGGAAGTGCCCGCCATGTGCACCCGCGTTGTGGTCATCAATGACGGGCGCATCGTGGCTGACGACACGCCGGCTGGCCTCGCAGACCAATCGCCCGACGGCGGCCTCGAACGCGTCTTCTCCGATTTGACAGCCCCCATGGAGCTCGCCGCGCAATGATGGCTGCCGCTGCACGCTTCCAGCAATCGCTCGCCGACGCCCTCTCTGGATTTAGCGCCGTCTATCGACGCGAAATGGTGGCCTATCTCACAACGCCGCTTGCCTATGTCTTTGTCGCCGCCTTCTTGTTGGCCCTCGGCGTTTTCACCTGGGAAGTCGGCGACTTTTTCAACACCGGGCGGGCCGACCTCTCGCCATTCTTCGCCTGGCATCCCTGGCTGTTTGTCGTCTTTCTCCCGGCCCTGGCCATGCGGCTCTGGGCTGATGAGCGCGCCAATGGCACTGAGGAGCTGCTCTTATCCCTGCCCATGGGCCTGCCCGGCATCATTCTCGGCAAGCTTGCCGCCGCCTGGACGGTGACACTCGCCGCGCTCGTTTTGACACTGCCCATGTGGCTTACCGTCAATTATCTCGGCCCGGCAGACAATGCCGCGATCGCCCTCACCTATATCGTTAGCGCCCTCATGGCCGGCGGCTACATCGCCGTTGGCCTTGCGATCTCCGCATTGACACGCAGCCAGGTCTCAGCCTTCGTCCTCTCCGTTGTGATCGCCTTCCTCTTCACAGCCGCCGGGCTCCCCGTCGTCCTCTCCGGCGTCGCTGACACGTTCGGAACCGAGTTTGCCGATGGCGTCGCGCGGCTTTCCTTCTTGACGCAATTCGAGGCAGCCCAGCGCGGCGTGATCGAATGGCGGTCCATCCTTTACTTTACCGCCTTCATTGGCGTCTGGACTGCGCTTGCCGCCCTTTGGGCCAGCCGGACACGGGGGTAAGGGATGACGCGGCGCATTTTCGTCTGGCTCACAAGCGCTCTGACGCTTCTGGTCTTTGCCCTGGCAAACACCGTTTTCCAGCCCGCACTTGCCGGCTGGCGCACCGATCTCAGCGAAGGGCGCCAATTCTCTTTAAGCGAGGGGACCAAATCGACCCTCGAGACCCTTGCCGAACCCGTGGAGCTAACCTTCGTCTATTCCCGGCGCGTTGGGCAGGAATACCCCGCCGTACGGTCCTATGCTGACCGTGTCCGTGAGCTTCTGCGCGCCTTCAAATCCGTCGGCGGGCGCAATATCCGCCTCATCGAAAGCGACCCCGCCCCCTTCTCCGAGGACGAAGATGAAGCCCTCGCCTTTGGCATCACGGCCATTCGCACAGACGGAAACGACCCCCTTTATTTCGGCTTGATCGGGCGAAACACCGTCGACGATGAACTCGTCATCCCCTTCCTCGCGCCGGAGCGGGAAGCGACGCTCGAATATGACCTGACCCGGCTGATCGCGCGCCTCGACGATCCGGAACCGGCCACCGTCGGCATCATCACCGACCTCCAAAACTTCAAAGGCGACGGGCAAGAAAACGGTTACTACGCCCTCCAGGAAATCGCCCGCAGCTATCGCATCCAACCCATCGGCGTAACGTTCGCGTCCATTCCAGACGATGTGGATGTACTTCTCCTCGCCCACGCCGCAAACCTGAGTGAGTATCAGCAATACCTCATTGACCAGTTCATTCTGGATAAAGGCCGCGCTCTCATCTTCGTCGATCCGGCCTCAAAAGCCGCTGCCGTCGGCGGGGAAATCGGCACGGATGGCGCCGCTCGATCAGACCTTGGCGCCTTGTCGGACGCCTGGGGAATAGAACTGTCAGATC
>JBCAWP010000248.1:0-3855 GCA_038534535.1 Pseudomonadota bacterium | reverse complement strand
TCCCGACCGTCTTCTGTTGTCGGCCCGGAAGGATACCGGTCTTCACAATCTGTCCGATGCCCCTCTTATGGAGCCGCTTGGCCGGCTTTGCGCAGCGCTGAACGCGGAGGCTCTACTCTCTCCGTTCGGGCGGATCGTCCAGGGCACTCGGTTGAAAACGCTGATCGTGAACCGGCTGAGGCTTGACGACCTGATGCGTCGGCACCCGGAGATCTTGCGCCAGCCAGATCCGGAAATCCTCTTGATCGCGGGACTCGCGCGGACCGGCACCACGCTCTTGCATCGCTCGCTTGCAAGTGATCCAAACGCCCGGTCGGCGGCGAGTTGGGAAACGCTGAATCCGGCTCCCATCCCGCGCGAAAAACCGGGACATCCAACAAAACGCCAGAAACGCGGCAAACAGGCCCAGCGGATGATGGGCTGGCTTGCGCCCGACTTCGCCGCCGTTCACCCGGTTGACGCCAATCAACCCGAGGAGGACATCCTCCTTCTCGACCTCACCATGATCTCCCAAACCGCGGAAGCTGTGAGCTGGGTCCCGTCTTATTCCGCTTGGTTGGAGACGATCGATCACCGGCCGGCCTATGCCTATTTACGGGACGTGTTGAAAACACTGAACTGGCTGAGGCCCGGCACGCATTGGGTTCTGAAAACGCCAAACCATGCCGAACAACTCGCCGCCGTGTTCGACATATTCCCGCGCGCGACGGTGCTTATGACCCATCGCGACCCCGTTAAGACCGTCGCCTCTTGCGCCTCCCTCATGGCGCACACGGTTGGGCTGTCGACCGATGCCGTAGACCCGGAGGCCATCGCCCGCCACTGGCTTAGGAAGTCGGTGCGAATGGCTGACCGCGCAAAAGCCGCGCGCGCCGCCAATCCAAACCGCAAAGTAATCGATATTGACTACAACAGTCTTATCGCTGATCCGGGACGCGTGATTGACGACATCTACGCGCTCCACGGCGCCCCGCTCACCGATACGGGGGCCGCTTCGGCGACCTATGCGGCGCTCCAGCCAAAACCCGCCGCCGGCAAGACGCACGCCTACGCGCTGAGCGATTTTGGACTAACCGAAAACGAGGTTCGCAGCGCCTTCTCAACCTATCTGGCCGATCACCCTGAACTTGAGAGAACCGCCGCCCATGGCTGAGCCCAAACGTAAACTTGGCAATCCGATTAGCGCGACGCTCACGGCCTTGAGGGATATCCGCGATACGAGCGGCGGTGTCTCGCCGGTGCCGGACACAACGCGTCTCGATGGCAAGACCTGCCTTGTAACCGGGGCGAATTCGGGGCTTGGACTTGCCATCGCAACAGATCTCGCCCGGCGCGGCGCACGGGTCATCATGGCTTGCCGAAGCGGTATTCCCGAGGCCGGCGATGCGGTTCGCCAGGCAACGCGCAATGACGCGGTTTCCATGGAGCATGTTGACCTCGCTGATCTCCGCTCCGTCGATGCGCTGTGCGACCGGCTGAAAGCGCAAGGGACGGTCATCGACCGCCTTATCCTGAACGCTGGCCTGATGGCGCCGAAAGCCGTTGCCTCGCCCCAGGGCTTCGAGACGATGTTCGCCGTCCACTATCTCGGCAATTTGCGCCTGGCGACACGGCTCGTGGAGCACGGGCTCATGCCAAAGGATCGACAAGCCGACCGTCCTCGGATTGTTGCTGTGTCTTCTGAATCTCACAGGTCGGCCCCGCCGCTGGATCGCGGGACATTTGGAGAGGTCGTCCCCCACAGCGTTGGCGGTGCCATGAAGCAGTACGGGCACTCCAAGCTCGCCCTCAGCCTCGCCATGCGCCGCCTCGCCGAGCAGTACCGCACCGAAACCGGCGATCCGACGATCGACGTATTTCACATGTGTCCGGGACCGGTGAACTCGAACATCGCAAAGAGCGCGCCTGCCTGGCTGCGTCCCGTGGTGAAAGGTGTCATGGGTAGCCTCTTCCCAAGCCCCGAAAAGGCTGCGGAACCGGCGATCTATCTCGCGGCCTCGCCGGACGTTTCGGGCGAGAGTGGCGTCTACATGCATTTGATGACCGTCAAGGACCCATCGGACGCGGCCATGGACGATGACGATGCAAAATTCGTGATCGAGTTCGCAAATAAGGTCTTTGCAACGCTGGAACAGGAGCCCGCAAATGGGACGGCTTGAGAGCAAGGTCGCCCTCATAACGGGCGGGGCGCGTGGCATGGGCGCCGCGACGGCGCGTCGGTTTGTAGCCGAAGGTGCGAGGGTCGTGATCACCGATGTTCTCGCAGAGGAAGGCACCAAGACCGCGGCGGAACTCGGCGACGCGTCCCTGTTTTTGGAACAGGATGTCAGCGACGAGACGGCCTGGCCAGTCGTGGTCGATCGCGCTGTAGGCGCCTTTGGCGGGCTCGACATCCTCGTCAATAATGCGGGTGTCGTCGAAATCGGAACGATCGAACAACAAACCCGAGCGGTTTGGGATCGTTTGATCGGGGTGAATCTGATCGGCGCGGCCATGGGCATACGCGCTGTGATCCCCGCCATGGTCGAGCGTGGCGGTGGATCGATCATCAACATCTCGTCGACCGACGGGCTGAAGGGATCAAATGGGATTGGGGCATATACGGCCTCGAAATGGGGCCTGCGCGGCTTTACGAAGGCAGCGGCCCACGAGCTTGGCCCACGAGGGATCCGCGTCAACTCGGTCCACCCCGGCCCTGTGAACACCAAGATTGCAAACCCGATGGACGCCGATGTCGAAATCCTGAATCCGATGTTCCAGGACTATCCCCTTCAGCGCCTTGGCGAGGCCGACGAGGTTGCAGCAGTCAATCTCTTCCTGGCGAGCGACGAGGCATCCTTCATCACGGGCGCGGAGATCGCCGTCGACGGTGGCATGACGGCCGGGCGATATATGAAGATGCTGCCGGGAGCGCCCGACGGGCTCTAAATGCCAAGTGTCACGTCGCGGCCGGTCTCAGCGAGCTTATTGACCGTGCACGTCAGGCCCTCCGGGAAAGGCTGGGTCATCTCATAAAGGCGCGTATAGCCAGAATCGGCGATCTTCCACGCGTCTCCTTCTTTGACATAGACATCGTGATACTCTGACGCCCCGAAGACGATCATCTTCATATTGAGATCGTAGAAATAGTCCTGCAGGCTCCATTGCCCGGTTGCCCGTGTTTCGCTCTCGATCTCGATGACGGGATGGTGCACCTGATGGGACGTCGCCGCCTTTGAGTGGAAAGACATGCCCATGAACTCGAGGATCGCGTCCCGGCCGGTATACTCGACCGTGTAAATCCCGCCTTCGAATTTGATGTGGGCATCATCAGTGAAGCACGTGCCCAGCGTCTCAAGATCGGCCGTGTCGAGCGCGCGAACATAGCGATATTTGAGCTGTTTGATCGCTTCCATGGCATTGAGATCAAAACTCATCGGCGGGCTCCTTGTGCTCCAATATTGGCGGACCGAACACGCCACCGCGTGAAAACGCAAGGGCGCGCCGAGGCAAATGTCAGACGAGATACGCTTGCCGCTTGCCCTGCCCGCTCCGGGCGCGTAAATGGCATGCCCGTGGGCCGGCTTAGCTCAGCTGGTAGAGCATCTGATTTGTAATCAGAGGGTCGGGGGTTCGAGTCCCTCAGCCGGCACCAGTTCGCCACCCGGGTTCGATCCGGTGGATCAAATCCAACGCGAAATGATTATTCGTTTATTTCCTTAGCGTAGCGCTGCTGCTCGCACGTGCGCCGTTCAATCAAGGCTGGGCATCGACCTAATTCAGCCCAGTTCATCGGCTTCGCTATGTCAAAATCCGGTCGCCTGGCAGGGGCAGCAGGACTTGAACCCGCGACCCTCGGTTTTGGAGACCGATGCT
>JBCAWP010000247.1:0-3900 GCA_038534535.1 Pseudomonadota bacterium | reverse complement strand
CCAACCTCTTCATTCCCAATCCAGACCTCGGGCCTGAGGAATCGGACACGTGGGAGATTGGCGCTGGGGTCGACTTTGACGGCATTTTCTTTGCCGACGATGCCTTCACGGCGAAAGCGTCCTACTATAATTCCAAAGTCGACAATCTCATCGGCCTTGATGTGAATACGCCGCTCGGATGCTTCTTCACACCGGCGACGGCGCCGCCCGGCCTCCCGCCATTCCTGATTGCGTCCATGCCATGTGGCACCGGCGAAGCCTTCGGCAATACGAGCCAGAATGTGAATATTGCGAACGCGGAGATTGAAGGCGTCGAAGTCGAGTTTGCCTATGATGCCGAGTATTTTTACACGCGCGGCAATGTCACCTCGATTGACGGGGTCGATGTCGATACCGGCGAATTCCTGGAAGGGGTGCTGACACCGAATACGCTTTTTATCGATACTGGTTTACAATGGGCCCCCTGGGGATTGCGGGGCGGCGTGCGGATGACTTTTGCGGACGATTTCACGGAGGTGAATGATCTCGGCGAAGAGCGGGCAGGCTTCATTTTTGGCGATATCTATGCGATGTGGGAGCCGCCTATTGCGGCGCTTGAGGGTGTTCGCGTGGATCTCGGCATCGACAATGTGGCGGACACCGATTTTGAGATCGTGAATGCCGGCGTCAGCCAACCGGGGCGCAATTTCAAACTGGCGGTGAGTTGGTCGAGGGGGTTTTAATCCGGGGACCCCTGTCCCGCCGAGGTCGGCGGTCAAGGCAACGGCCTCGGTTAATTCAATCTAGTCGTTGCCGTTGCGCCGCTCTAAAAACCGCTCCCGACGTCGTTCGCGCCGCTCTGTCTGGTCGGCTTGTTGTTTCAAGCGGTTTGCCAGGCGCTGGCGGGCCTCGGGGGTCGCGTTGACGAGTTCCTGGGCCAGAATGCCCTGCGTCGATTGACGCAGACGCGATTCCGCACGCGTCCAGCGCTCAAAGGCCGCGGATGCTGCGTTGGCATCATAGGGGTCGGCTTCGAGCGCTGAGACGAGATCGTTTTGCGCAGCCTTCAAGGCTCGTCGCTCATCTCCCAGTCCGCGCCAGCCGGCGGTCAGGCGGCGGCGAACGGCGCGGCGCTCTTGTGGGCTCGCATCGCGCAGGAGAAGTTCGGCGGCTTGGCGTTCAGCGCTTGGCCCTCGGCGACCCCCGTCGGGCGGTGGCGCGGGGCGCAAGGCATGGCCAAATAGGATTCCGACCAGCAGGAGGTTTAGCCCGATGGACGCGGCGGCGGCCCAAATGACCCATCCCGACTTGCGCTGTTCGCTCATTCAGAAAACCCGTCAGAAAACTCGCCAAATCCATCACTCGCCATGGCAAAGGTTAGGACGAGGTCGGCATCATCGGTGCTGGGTGTTGCGAGATCGGGGCCAAAATATCCGATCGCGAGGCCGGCCGAGAGGGTTGCCAGGGCAGCACCGGCGAGCCAGGCCCGAAAGGCGTCCCATGCTGGAGCGATGCGGCCCGAGAGGGCCGATTGGTCTGAGCCTTCAGGCGCGTTCGCCAGGACCCCGTCGATCAGCCCGACCGGGAGGTCGGGCAGGGGCAGCGCGGCAAGGGCTTGATCAAGCGCCTCGGCCTCACGGATCTCCGCCTCGAAAACATCGGGTGACCGCGCCAATAGGTCGGCGGCCGGTGCACGCTCATCCTCCGGCCAACGCGCCGGGTCCGGCCCATAGGCGGCGATAATCTCTCTCAAGCGGTCTTCGGTCATGGTGGTCATCGTTTTGAGCCCTTTAGATCAAGGGCGGCTCCTGGCTATTCGTCAACTGTGCCTTCAGGCCGCGGCGCCCGCGCGACAATAGACTTTCGAGCGCGTCGACACTGACGTCGAGGATGTCGGCCGCCTCGCGATTGGAATACCCCTCCAAAGCGCAAAGCGTGAGCGCTTCGCGTTGCCGGTCGGGCAAGGCGGCAAGCGCGGTTTGAACCCTTGCCGCTGTCTGCTGCTGGCTCAAGGCCGCATCCGGCAGAGGGGCAGGATCGGTCATGTCGGGCGGTTCGGCCATGACGGTCTCCCGGTGCTTTCGCTGCCGGTCGCGGCAAAGATTGAGCGCCACCCGGTGCAGCCAGGTTGAGAGGCGCGCATCGCCGCGCCAATTCGAAAGCGACGTCCAGGCCCGCACAAATGTGTCCTGGACGACGTCTTCGGCGTCCTCCTGGCTGGCAAGTAGGCGATAGGCCAAGGCGTAAATGCGCCCGGTATGAGCGGTCACGATCGAACGAACCGCGGCCGGGTCTCCGGCCACGGCCCGCTTGATGATCGCGGCCTCCTGCGCCCGGTCCATAGTCACAGGGTTGCGTGATCCGTGTGCTGGACGCAAGCCGGTTTATGCCGGAACATGGGAAGCAAGTCGCAAAGGCCTCGGTCAGTTGCGCGGTCCTCTTCGTCCATGGCGTTTGCCGCGGTTTTCTTCATGGAAAGTCTCGCGCTCTTCCTCAGTCAGGAAACCGTCGCCATCGGCGTCAATGGCATCAAACCGGGCGTCTCCAGGAGCGGAGAATTCTTCGAGGCTTAGGACGCCATCGCCGTCTTCATCTTGGCGCTCAAAGCGCGCAGCGAACCGTTCGGCGCGCCGGCGTTCGCGCTCTGCTTGCTGGAAGGCTTGGATCTCTTCCGCGGTCAGTGTGCCATTGCCATCCGCATCTGCCATCTCGAAGCGTTCGATCGCAGGGGCTTCGGCTTCAGCCTTGCTGATCGTGCCATCATTGTCGGTATCTAGCGCGGTCATGCGCTCGATCCCGCGCTTGCCATGGGGTCCGCCGTCATGGTGGGCAAAAGCTGGCACTGCGAGGGCGACAGCGGCCGCAGACGAGATCAATAAGAGCGTGGAAAGTTTCATAAGTTTATCCTTCGTTAATCCAGCCTTACCCGGTTAGACGTGTCTGAATGGTAATCCCGTCGCGCTGACCTGCATTTTCTTCAAAAACGAGCAGTTTTCGCGAATTTCGGCCGCGACTCGCGACTTCACCGCATTTGCGCCTTTTCCTTGCCCCGGCTCAGTCTTTATAGACCACGGCCATGGACAAACTCATTCTGACGGGCGGTGCGCCTCTTTCCGGTGACATTCAAATATCTGGCGCAAAGAATTCGGCGCTGAAGCTGATGGCGGCGAGTCTCTTAACGGCGGAACCCTTGGTCCTGTCGAATATGCCGAATCTGGCGGATACGCGCTTTCTGGCCCAACTTCTCGGTTCCCTCGGTGTTGAGGTCTATTGGCCGAAAGGCGGTTCAGAGTGCCACCTGAATGCTGCTGAACTCACATCCACGATCGCGCCTTATGACCAGGTTCGGAAAATGCGGGCGAGCTTTAATGTGCTTGGGCCGCTGCTGGCCCGCGTTGGCCACGCTACGGTCTCGTTGCCCGGGGGCTGCGCGATTGGCGCGCGCCCGGTTGACCTGCACCTGAAGGCATTCGAGGCCATGGGTGCAGACCTTGTTATTGAGGAAGGCTACGTCAAAGCCGCTGCGATCCGGGGGCTTTCTGGCGCCCATATCGTCTTCCCGTTCCCGTCCGTTGGGGCGACTGAACATGCCATGCTGGCGGCGACGCTCGCGGCCGGCATCACGCGGTTAGAAAATGCCGCCCGGGAACCTGAGATCGTCGATCTCGCCGACTGCCTAAACAAGATGGGCGCTAAAATCACCGGCGCCGGCACGGATACGATCAAGATCGAGGGGGTCGAAGAGCTCTCAGGCACGTCGCATGAGGTGATGCCGGACCGGATTGAGGCGGGCACCTATGCCATGGCCGGTGCAGCGGCCGGGGGGGACATCACCCTGAACGGCGCGCCGGTCGCCGCGCTTGGCGCCCTGATCGATCATTTGCGGTCTGCCGGCGTCACGGTCGAGGCCGCAGACGACCG
>JBCAWP010000246.1:0-3926 GCA_038534535.1 Pseudomonadota bacterium | reverse complement strand
GGGTGCGAGCCACCACGGCGCCGTCGAGCGGGCGATTGTCTTGAGCGCTGCCCATTCATTGAAACGCATGCTCGATCCCAATCCGCGTTATGAAGTCCACCTTACGCGCACTGAAGATGTCTATGTCGACCATGAAGATCGCGTCACGCTGGCCCGAAATTGGGGGGCGGACCTCTTCATCTCGCTCCACGCCGATGCGGCGGCAAAGCCGAGTGTGATGGGCGCGAGTGTCTATACGATTTCGACGAAGGGCGAAGCCCGGATTGACCGAACGGCGCAACAGAACAATTGGGAACTCCCGATTGAAACCGGTGAAGCGCCGGATGAAGTGACAGGCATCCTTGAGGACTTCTTGAAGCGCGAGACCAAGTCGAACTCGGAACGTTTTGCCGCCATGATGATCCCTGAGCTCGAGCGGGCTGGGCCACTTCTGCGTAACACCCATCGGAACGGCAATTTCTTTGTTCTTTTGGCCCCGGATGTGCCAGCCGTTCTGCTCGAAATGGGCTTTCTGACAAATCTCTCCGATGCGCGCCGCCTGTCCTCAGAGCAGGGACGCCGGCGGGTCATGGCAGCCGTTGCCCGGTCGATCGATGCCTACTTCGATCAAGCTGAATTACTAATGGCACAGAACTGAAGTCTGCCCTTTCGCCGGTCTGCGACGCGCCTTAGTTTTGTCAGGAACGCATGGCATTCGACATGCAGAAGCAGCTCGTGAATAGGGCAGATTGCGAGAGGTAGTGATGTCAGAAATGTCAGAAACAAAAGGTTTCCGACTGTTGACCTGGGCCAATCTTCGCCGGGCCATTATCGCTGGGTTCATCCTTGGCGTGGCGGGGCTCATTGCCCTGACCGTTTTCGTGATGGCGCTGACACGCGATTTGCCGCCGCACCAAACCCTCGCGGAGTATGAGCCGGCGATCACGTCTCGGGTACATGCGGGCGACGGCGTCTTGATTGCGGAATTTGCCCAGCAGCACCGCGTCTTTGTCCCCTATGACTCGATCCCGACCCATGTTGTGCACGCATTCGTCTCCGCCGAGGACAAGAAGTTCTTTGAACATGGCGGGCTTGACTTTGTGGGCATTCTGCGCGGCGCCATAAACTCTGCCCGCAACAAGATCACGGGCTCTGGCGGTCTGCAGGGCGGCTCTACGATCACCCAGCAAGTCGCGAAGAACATGCTGTTGACGCGTGATCAGACGATCGTTCGCAAGATCAAAGAGGCGGTTCTCTCACGCCGCATGGAAGAGACGTTCACAAAGCAACAGATCCTAGAGCTTTACTTAAACGAAATTTATCTGGGCGGCCGGTCCTATGGCGTCGGGTCTGCGGCGCTGCGCTATTTCGGCAAATCGCTCCCAGAACTGAACCTCGCCGAGGCGGCCACGCTGGCATCGCTCGCGAAGGCGCCGAGTACCGTCAATCCTTACACCCGGCCGGAACGTCTCGTGGCGCGCCGCGGCTATGTGCTCGGCCGTATGGTCGAAGATGGCTATATTACGCAGGCTCAGGCCGACACGGCGCGCGCCTTGCCGCTTGAGACAGTCAACCGCCTGAAAGGTCCAGAATACGCTGCCGCTGCTTACTTCGTTGAGGAATTGCGCCGGGAACTGGTCGCCGATTATGGCGAGGACGCCCTCTATCAGGGGGGATTGTCCATTCGGTCCACCATCGACACCCGTCTGCAACTCGCCGCCCAGGAAGCAATCCAGAACGGCCTTGAAAGCTACGACCGCCGCTATGACTATCGGGGGCCAATTGCACAAATCGAGGATCGTGGCAGCGCCGCAGAAGCCCAGCTCGAAGATCTTGATCTTCCAGGCGGCTCCGGCACTTGGGAAGCCGGTCTGATCACCCGGATCTCCGGCTCGTCAGCGACGCTGCTATTACAAGATGGCGCTACGATTGATCTCGTTCCGGAAGATGTTGATTGGGCGACGGAAACCTATGAACGACCGGATGGCGCCAAAGGCCTGCGTGCGGGTGATGTCGTTCTTGCCGAGTTTTCCCGGCAGTCCCTGCGCGGTGCTGAAGCCATCGCGCCCACCAGTATCGAGGGCGAAACCCAAGATGCTGTCGAGGCATCCTTCGAACCGGAACCACTTCCGCTCCCCGTTGGCCAGGCGGTCCTCCGCCAGGTTCCAGCGGTGGAGGGGGCGCTCATCGCGCTTGACCCCCATACCGGACGTGTCTTGGCGATGGCCGGCGGATACTCGTTTTGGCGCAGCCAGTTTAACCGCGCGACGCAAGCGAACCGCCAAGTCGGATCCAGCTTCAAACCATTCGTCTACACGGCTGCCCTGGAAAACGGCTATACGCCCGCAACCAAAGTCCTGGACGCCCCCTTTGTTGACTACGATATCTCGACTGACGATTTCTGGGCGCCCGGCAACTATTCGGAAGGCAGCTTCCTCGGTTTGACGACCATCCGCGTCGGGCTTGAAAAGTCACAAAACATGATGACGGTCCGCATGGCGCAGGACATCGGCATGGAGGCGGTTGTGGAAGTCGCAGAGCGCATGCGGGTCTATGACGAGAAATTGCCGCCTTACCTCGCCATGTCACTTGGCGCCGGCGAGACGACGCTCCTCGAATTGTCGACCGCCTATGCAGCGTTCGTGAATGGCGGACGCCAGGTGACGCCGACGCTCCTCGACCGTGTGCAAGACCGCCGCGGTCAGACACTGTTCCGGCACGATCAGCGCGATTGTTCGGCTTGTTCGGTCGATGCGTGGACCGGCGGCGGACCACCGATCTTCCAGGATGAACGCCAGCAAGTCGTTGACCCCGTCACGGCCTATCAGATCACCCATATGATGGAAGGCGTCGTCCAGCGCGGCACGGGGCGTTGGGCGCTGCGGGTCGGTAAGCCGCTTGCCGGGAAATCCGGAACGACCAATGACTATATGGACGCCCTGTTTATGGGCTTTTCGCCGGATCTTGTGGTCGGGGTCTGGGTTGGATTTGACACGCCGAAAACCCTGGGCCAAGGCGAAGGCGGCGGCGCTGTGGCCGCCCCGATTTTCACCGAGTTCATGCAAGCCGCCCTCGAGGACAAGCCGAGCTTGCCCTTCCGTATTCCACCGGGTGTGCGGCTTGTTGAGATCGACGCGAAAACGGGCCAATTACCTACGGCGGGGTCGACCTCGATCATCACGGAGGCCTTCCGGCCAGGTACCGAGCCCGGAGCGGCCTTCGAAGAAGAGCAAAACTCTCTCTTTGGCACTGGCGGCAGCCTGTTTGGCACGGTCCCTGAGGCGAGCGACGATGCTCTCAATAACGAAAGTGATCTGCTCTCGCCATTTGGCATTCCGGGCGATGAGGTCGATGTCGACGCCGAGCTTGGCGACGAACTCGAAACGGCGGAACAGGTTGCCGAAGAGTTCGGCCCGGAATATTGATCCTGGTTCGGTTCGGGCGGGTACGGATCAAAACGAAAGAAAAAGACCTGATGTCCCAAGACATTCGCGACTTAATCGGTCAAATCAAGCAGTCGGCTGAGCTGCTGAGGAGGCGTCTTTGACTGGGACGTCGCTGTTAAACGCGTCGACGAGCTAAACGCGCTCGCTGAACGCCCGGACTTCTGGGATGACCCTGCCGCAGCGCAGGGCATGATGCGCGAGCGGACCCGTCTTGCGGATGGGATTGCCGTCGTCGAACGGCTCCAGTCCGATATTGAAGACGCAGATGAACTGCTTGAACTTGCCGAACTTGAGGATGATGAAACGCTGCTCGATGAGCTGCGATCAAGTCTGGCACGTGCTGCTGAGACGGGCCGACGCGCGGAGTTGGAAGCCTTGCTTTCCGGTGAAGCGGACAGCAACGACACCTATCTCCAGATCAATGCCGGTGCTGGGGGCACTGAGAGCCAGGACTGGGCTGGCATGCTCCGCCGCATGTATGTGCGCTGGGCCGAGGCCCAT
>JBCAWP010000245.1:0-3927 GCA_038534535.1 Pseudomonadota bacterium | reverse complement strand
GCCTTAATGGGCGACCTCGTCATTGCGTCCGAGGAGGCCTACTTCCTCCAGGCCTTCCGGCGCATCGGGCTGGTGCCAGACGGCGGGTCCACCTATTTGCTGCCGCGGCTGATTGGCCGGGCCCGTGCCATGGAAATGGCGCTCATGGGCGATAAGCTGCCGGCCGCAAAAGCGTTGGAATGGGGACTGATCAATGAGGTCACAGGCGCAAACTCGCTGATGGAAGTCGCGATAGATAAGGCCGGCGCGCTCGCAAACGGGCCGACACAAGCCCTCGCCATGATCCGCGAACTGATTTGGGAGTCGGCTGACCGCTCGTTTGACGAGCAGATTCATGCCGAGCGGGTCGCCCAGAGGTCGGCCGGCCGGACCAATGATTTCCGCGAGGGCGTCACGGCCTTCCTGGAAAAGCGCCCTGCTAATTTCAAAGGCGACTGAGCCCCACGCCGATTAGAAGGAGCGTCCGAGGGAGAAGAACAAGGCCCCCTCGCCGCCTTCTCCGACGCCGCCGCCTAAGAATACGGGCCCGAGCGGCGTAAGCCCGCCAATATAGGCGCCCGCGGCGAACAAGACGCTGTCTTCCTGCAGCGCGAAGAGATCAAGTTCGATCTCAGCAATCTCACCGGTCAGGCCGACAAAGACAGGGAAATTGGTGACCCCCTCAGCGGATGTAATCCGCCGATACACTTCCGCTGTGCCCAGCAGGTACTGATCGGTCGGTAGAGAATTCTGGGAGAAGGCCGATAAGCGCCGAAAGCCACCAAGCGTCAGAACTTCCACGGGCTGATTGTCGTCATTCTGGACCGACTCAAACCGTGTCGTGAGAATCAGGCCCCAATCATCCCAGTTGAAGGGTTTAACGACGAGAGCATCGAACTTATCCGTCTGCGCATCATCTTCGTCAAACTCCCACAAAGTCTGCGCCGAAACTGCGATCCGCCACCCCTTCTGGGGCCAATTGAGCCGGTCGAGCGTGTCGATCCCTGCAAAGAGCCCAAGCCCGCCTAGCTGATAGGCCTCCGGGGAGAACTCAGGAATGATTGTAATACGATCGTCGAAGCGCCCAAATTCAAGGATGCCATCGAGGCCAATCACCCCCCAGGTGCCAAGCTCACGACCAAACCGCAATCGTCCACCGCCGAATTGCTGCCGGAACTCGCCAAGTCGCGTGTCCCCGACATCGAAGAGGATACGCTCGGCGCGGTAAAAAAGCTCAGGCCGCACAAAGAAACGCCCGTCCTGGCCGAAGGGCTGGTAGACCTCTGCTGAGACGCCAAGATCCGTTCCAAACTCAACCGAGAGGCTAAACTCGCCGCCCTTGGGTCCAAGCGGGCGCCGGGAAAAGCGCCCAAGAAAGGCGTAGGTGCTATCGCCATTGAACGCGTTTGAGGCCTGCAGCCCGAATTGGAGTAGATTGCGGCCAAGCGATCGCTCCCGCGTTGTCAGCACCGGGATACCGTCCTGGGCGCCGAGATCGACGCCATCGAATCCCCCAAATGCAGCCAGGTCGTTTAGGCGCCGGCGCACCTTGTCCGGATCATCCAGAACTTCAGGAGAGAGACTGGCACGGTTTCGGATCGTTTGGTCGTCGACGGCGCTATCATTATCGAGAATGATCCGCTCGGCTGTCACGAGCAGAGGCTCACGCGGCAGATCACGGTCCCGGCTCGGCGCTGCGATGGACGCAATCTCTCTCAATTGATCCAGATACTTGTTCGCCTCCGTACGCCCTCGGTCGATCCCTTCGGCCGATCGCGGAAACGCCGTCGGATTGAGACCCGAGATGTCTGGGCGGATCAACAGGTCATGGGGCTCGTTGAGAAGGGCAATCTGGCGCTGCCAATTTTGCCAGACGCTGATCTGTATAAGCTGTTGCGTCGTCTCAATGATCGAAACCGGCCCGTCAAAAGTCTGGGGCTCGACGGTGGTGTCGAGGGCGATGATGATGTCCGCGCCCATGGCTTGCGCAACGTCCACCGGCAATTGCGCGGACATGCCACCGTCCACATAGACCTCGCCATTAATGACCCGCGCCGGAAATGCGGCTGGCACAGCCATAGAGGCGAGGATCGCCTCGGTGAGATCACCGCGCTCGAAAGCCTTGGGTTCGCCTGTGGACAGATTGGTCGCCACCGGCCTGTAAGGCACACGTAGCTCATCGAACCCGACGGCGATGGGCAGGTGAGACAGGGCTGAGCGCAGCAACGCCCGAACCCCGCGCAGCGTGCCGATCGCCTGGGGCAGTTGCACACCATCCGGCCCCACACCAAAGACATATCCAGAGAGATACTGCCCTTCCCGCTCCTTGTGGATAAACGAGGTCTCATCGCGCGGAATATCGGCCCGGAACACCTGCCCCCAAGGTGTCTCAATGAAGAATTGCTCGATTTCAGCAGCGCTATATCCGGCCGCATATAAGCCGCTCACAAAGGCTCCCATACTTGTGCCAACGACACAGTGGATCGGCACGCCCTGCTCCTCGATGACCGTCAGGGCCCCGACCTGTGTTGCCGCAAGAGCACCGCCGCCTGAAAACACAACGGCGACATCCGGGCCATCTTCGTCATCGAAGTCGCACGCAATCGCAGAGTTGAACGCTGTCGCACCGATTATGAGTGCGCCAGCCAACGCGCGCCTGAGGCGATTTGCGAGTCTCGACATGACAGCTCCTCGAAAACAGTCCTGTTCGTCTTACGGTGGCGCGGCTCTACACGCGACGCGACCTTGACCTCTAGGTTTTAACCACGCCTTGTTAACAGCCTGATCACGGTCGCTACGGCTTTCCCTTCGACGCTTTCAGGCCCACATCAAGCGCTGCGCGCGCCCAATCGATCGCCGCCTCCGGATCGTCGAGGGCGGCCTCCGGCAGAGAGACATACTGCATTTCATTTGTTTTCCCGGTTTTGGGGTTCGTCCAGACGAACACGTCCCCGCCCTCTGCTTCGAGCCGCGCGCGAAGCGCCGGATCAGCCTTTAGATAAATCACATTGTCTGACAGGATCGCGAATATCTGATCGTCACACCAGACCCCGGCACCGCCAAACATCTTCTTGATCCGCAAAGCGCCCAGCGGGCCAAAGAGCTCATAAACGAAATCGTGGAACGGGTCCGCCGCGGCCATCAGATCACTGACGCTAGGGGAATGTCATAATGGCGATTGCAGAACTGGCAGTCTATGCCGAGCGTGCGATCACCATCGGCGAGCTCGATCAATTCGCGCGATGGCATCCGCGAGAGGGTCGCGGTCAAACGTTCTTCATTACAAGTGCAACGATCTTCAATGTCCTGCGGCGTTTCAATGCGCACGCCGGTCTCATGGAATAGGCGGAATAGGAGTTGATCCGCGCCGAGTTCCGGGTCCGCGAGTTCGCCGTCGGTCAAGGTTGCGAAAAGCGCGCGCGCCTCGTCCCAGGCATCGTCTGTCTCGCCGCGGGCGTCATCAGCTGCGATCTGCTGCAAGAGCATGCCGCCCGCGCGCCATTGCGTGGCTTCACCGGGCCGCGTTAGCTCCGCAATCGAGAGCGCAACCCGGCTCGGCACCTGCTCAGACCGGGAGAAATACTCTTCTGCGCACTCGGCAAGTGTCGCCTTGTTGAGCGGCACGACCCCTTGATAGGGCCGGCGCGAAGGATCGTCATAGACAAGCACCAAGGCAAGCACACCGGTGCCGAAGAGTTGCGGTATGTGGGGCCGGTCCCCTTTGTTGATCCGCATCAGGTGGGCCCAACGGTCCGCATCGAAACGGGCATAGCCCCGCACGCCGCCATCGGTCCGATACTCCCCGACGAGCATCGAGACCGTGCCATCGCCCTCGGCCTGAACCATGATCCGCCCATCGACTTTCAGGGATGAGCCGACAAGGGTCGCCAGCGTGACACCTCGCCCAGCACGCGCGCGAGCTCTGTCGGATAGTCGTGACGCGCAAGA
>JBCAWP010000244.1:0-3949 GCA_038534535.1 Pseudomonadota bacterium | reverse complement strand
GGACGCGCCCTCCGCACCCCTCAATGACAAACCCGTCTTCGGTTTCTTCAGCCCTCACGCCGTTTACACGCAGCATAGCTACGATCGCGGCGATCCGATCACTCTCTTTCACCCGGAGTTCCGCTGCGCCGGTGACTATCGTCGTGCCAGTTGCAACAGCGGCGAGGACCGCAAGAATGGGAAACTCATCAATCATAGCCGGCACGAATCCAGATGGAACCTCTACACCGCGGAGCTCGGATGACAGTGCCTGCACGTCGATCAAACGCTCCCCGGCCGCATCGCCAGTCTCTTCCGCGCCAAGCTCCGCGCCCATCAGCGCTGCGACCCTTAGAAAACCGTCCCGCGTCTCGTTCGACATAACGCTTTCAACAAGCACGTTCCCTTTTGGGGAGATGAGCCCTGCAGCGAGGAGGAAAGCGGCGGACGATGGGTCGCCGGGTATCGAGGTCTCAACCGCGGCGAGGGATTGCCCGCCCGATATCCCGACGGTTCGCACACCAGCGTCGTTTCGACTGACCTCGACCTCAACGCCAAAGCGCCGCAGCATGCGCTCGGTATGATCCCGCGTGGGCTTCGCCTCACGAACGCGCGTCTCACCGTCTGCGCGTAACCCGGCAAGGAGAATGGCTGACTTAACTTGGGCCGAGGCTTGTGGCGGCGCGAAATCGATTGCCGCCAAGGGGGCTTTACCGTGCATGGTAAGCGGCAGACGTCCGCCATCAGACGTTTCGAATGTCGCGCCCATCTCAGTGAGCGGGGTAATAACTCGCCGCATCGGCCGCGACGACAGGCTGTCATCGCCAGTCATTTGCGCCGCGAAATCATATCCCGCAAGCACACCCATCATCAGACGAGATCCTGTTCCAGAATTCCCGAAGTCGAGCGCGCTTTTTGGTGACGACAGACCGCCCTGGCCGACGCCATCAATGGTCCAAATGCCTGGCCCCTCGCACACAACGCCGACCCCGAGCGTAGCCATGGCCTCTCCGGTGCGGCGCACGTCGTCTCCTTCGAGCAATCCGGTAAAGCGCGACGTCCCATTTGCAAGCCCGCCAAGGATGAGCGCGCG
This sequence comes from Pseudomonadota bacterium, assembly GCA_038534535.1. Taxonomy (GTDB): domain Bacteria; phylum Pseudomonadota; class Alphaproteobacteria; order Caulobacterales; family Hyphomonadaceae; genus CALLCD01. Next base: position 2,877 of record JBCAWP010000244.1, on the reverse strand, counting down.
GTGCGAACACGATTTGTCACCGGGGGCACGGACAACGCCTTGCGCCCTCTCTATGGGTCTAGATGTCAGGGTGGGCAAATCGGTCTCCGGGACAAACGCTTGAGATGTCTGACGAAAGGGCTTTGACAGCGCCATTGGATCATGGCAAGCGCACCCGTCTTATCAGATGCGCTGCGGAGGCTGGAACCTTGTCAGAAACGGACCTGGGCACCAAACAACTTTGCCCGAATTGCGAAGCTAAGTTTTACGATCTGAACAAGCGCCCTGCGAAATGTCCGAAATGCGGTCATGAGTTCCAGCCGGACGACGAAACGGCACTCTCCATCAGAGCGAAGGTCAAAGCTGTCGCGAAAGCACCCGCGTCCAAAAAGTCTCGCCTCAAAGAAGACGACGAAGACGAGGATGATGACGATATCGACGACGAGGACGCCGACGCCGAGGAGGACAAAGCCGTCGACAGCGACGAGGACGAAGACGGCGAAGACGAAGTTGTCACCGAACTCGGCGATGAGAACGAAGCCACCATACCTGTTGGCGATGTCGATGATGATGACGAAGCCCCGAATGCTGTGCCCTCAGGGTTCACCGAAGATGGCGTCGATGATGACGACGACGATGATGTTCTCATCGATGACGATGATGATGAGACCTTCGATCTGGGTGACGATGAGGATGACATTGACCTCGACGACGAAGATGATGGTGCGGACATCGAGGGTGATGAAGACGATGACAAATAGGGCTTGATCGGAACGATCGAGCACCCTATTGGTCGCGCTCTCCGATCCCCGGGGCCATAGCTCAGTTGGGAGAGCGCTTGAATGGCATTCAAGAGGTCGGCGGTTCGATTCCGCCTGGCTCCACCATTTTATGATCAGAATCTGGTCGGCAGGGATCGCTAATTCGACTTAAATATACGGCTAATCTGTACAGAACTTGGGCGGATGCGGCCGATCACAGCAGTATGATGGAGTGCCGGCTTGAAGCCGGAGCACTCAGTTCCCAGATTCTAAATAAGACGGCGCGAGTATCGGCGGGGTTGCCAGAATTGGGACCTCCATTCGTGCCGACTGAGCATTGTCCTGTCTCATGAGAAGGAGCACAAAATGAAAACGGATCTGACCCACGATATGCCGATCGGTCACACAGATAAGATTGTGTACGTTCGCCGACTGGCCTTAGACGAAGCTAAAGCACTCGTCTCTCAGAACGAACTCGACGGCATTGAGTCGCCCGACGAACTCTTCAGCGTCCACTCGGCCGACGGTATCCGCTTAGCGATTGTCGAGGGCCGCGACGCCGCCTTTGCAGCGGCCCGCGCTTACGACTTCAAACCACGTAGCGTTCACTAGCGAAACAAACAGGACTACGCGGCGGCGCCCTGCTCCTCTCCAATGAGCAGGGCGTGCGCAGATTTGTCGCCATTGCGTAGCGCAGCTCTCAAAGCCGGATCACGGAATGTGCGCGCAACTTGCGCCAAGGCCCGCAAATGATCACCACCCTCGGTCTGCGGCGCCAAAAGCATGAAAACAAGATCGCACGGCCGGTCATCAATGGCTTCAAAATCACAGCCATCGGAAACCCGTGCGAAAGCCCCGATCGGCCTTTCAATACCCGCAAGGCGCGTGTGTGGGATTGCGACACCGTCACCAACGCCAGTCGGGCCTAGGCGCTCACGCTCCATAATCGCCTCAAAGATATCTTGCGAGTCGAGCCCGGTCGCATCCGCAAGGGCTTGCGATAGGGCTTTGAGCACTTTCTGCCGATTATCTGCGATCAGCGGATCGAGAATCCGAACATGATCCAACAAGTTGGAAAGATTAGCCATTAAGACATGCCCTAGCGGGCCCTCAGGACGGGGCTGTTGGATCAATCCAGCCGATGTGACCATCAGGCCGGCGGTACACAATATTTAAACGCGTATTTGTTGCGTGTCGGAAGAAAACGATCGGCACGTCGCCGAGCTCTAACTGCAAAACGGCCTCGGAGACGGACATGGTGCGCAGCGTCTCCGCCGATTCAGCAATAATAAGGGCGTCGTGATCTTCACCGTTTGCCTGATCCCCGGACGGATCAGCGTCTTCGGCCTCATCGACGCTCTGAATCACAAACGCCGGAACAGTTTCGGTCGGCATAGGGGCGCGGCCAGGCCTGTGATGGTCCTTCAGACGCCGTTTGTAACGCCGCACCCGCTTTTCCATTTTGTCGAGGGAATCTTCGAGAGCGGCGTAGGGCTCGCCAGCCTCTCCGCGCGATTGAAGAACGATACCCGACGGCAAATGGACTGAGCAGTCTACGATCGTGCGGTAACCATCCTTGGTGACTGTAACGCTGCCATCGTACGGACGATCGAAATACTTCGTAACAGCGGCTTCAAGTCCAGTCTCGATACGGGTCCGGAGCGACTCACCGAGATCGATATGTTTTCCAGCAATTTGAATATTCACAGGGTATTGCTCCAGTGCTTCGCCCTTTATGGCCCATTCAGCCGGCCATGACGAGCCCCGCGACCTAAATTGCACATTTCGAAACGTCAACAGTCGACGTGGTCGCGATCACATCAGGCGGACTGTTTGTACCGCCGACGCCGCTGGACACTGGATGGAATATTCAGGCTTTCGCGGTACTTTGCCACCGTCCGACGCGCTATATCGACGCCAAATTCCCGAAGCATGTCAACGATCTGATCATCGGACAGGACATTGCTCTGACACTCATTATCAATCAATGATTTGATCCGGTATCGCACCGCTTCGGCCGAATGCGCTTCGCCCCCGCCCGTTGCCGGAATGGCTGCAGAGAAAAAATATTTCAATTCAAAGAGACCACGCGGCGTTGCCATGTACTTGTTCGACGTCACACGACTGACCGTACTCT
>JBCAWP010000243.1:0-3977 GCA_038534535.1 Pseudomonadota bacterium | reverse complement strand
CCTCTTTCCCAACAAGATCCTTGTAGCGTTCATCGTCGGGGTGCACGGCAACGCCCGTATCGCCGAGCATCGTCTCCGGCCTTGAAGTCGCAACAACAATGTAATCGCGCGTTTCAGTTCCCGCGGGCGCGCCGTCTTCATCAAAGACGGGGTGTTCATACGTCACGCCGTCGGCGAGCGGGTAGCGCAGGTGCCAATAATGCCCGTCGACTTCTTTCGGCTCGACTTCGAGGTCTGAGATCGCCGTCTGGAAATGCGGATCCCAGTTCACAAGGCGCTTATCGCGATAGATCAGCCCCTCATTATAGAGGTCGACAAAAACCTTTCGGACGGCTTCGACCATCTGGTTATTCGGGTCATTGCGATCGCCCATGGTGAAGCGTTCGCGGCTCCAATCGCAGGACGCGCCAAGGCGTTTCAGCTGTCCCGCGATCTGGCCGCCGGATTTTTCCTTCCACTCCCAGACCCGCTCGACAAAGGCCTCGCGGCCAAGGCTCGCCCGGCTTTCATTGCCGCCCGCTTCGGCGAGTTGGCGCTCCACCACCATCTGGGTCGCAATGCCCGCATGGTCGGTGCCCGGCTGCCAAAGCACATTCTTGCCCTGCATCCGCGCAAAGCGAATCAGCACGTCCTGCAGCGTGTTATTCAGGGCGTGACCCATATGCAGGACGCCGGTCACATTCGGGGGCGGAATAACGATCGCGTAGGCCTCAGCACTGGTATCCATGCTGGGTTTGAAGCAGCCGGCCTCTTCCCACCGTTGATAGAGGCGGGCCTCGGCCTCCGCCGCATTAAAAAACTGATCGAGCATATCGGTCCCGTAAACGAAAAGAGCGCGCCTTATCCGGCGCGCCCTTCCCTATAACAAGTCTTTGTCGTGGTTCTAGGCTAGCGCACCATTTTGGCGATACGCTGAACTTCTGCCTCGACTTTCTCTTCCACGATCCGCGGCAGGTGATTGTCGAGCCACTCCTTGATCATCGGGCGCAGCAATTCCCGCACGAGACCCTCAATCGTGTTGTCGCCGCCAAGGTCCATGCCGGCAATAAGCTTGCCCAATGCCCCCGCCGCGCTTTCGGCCGTACGGTCATCGGTCAATACTGTTTCTTGATAGCGTTCGGTCGCGGGCATTTGGCTCTCCGTGGCGGCATTTGCGACAGGGGGTGGAGTCGGTTCAGCAACCGGAGTTGGAATAACGGCAGCCTCTGGCTCGAATGGCGGCGCGTCGAAGGTTGCTTCGTCGAGACCGTCGAGGTCTTCCAAATCAATCTCGTCCAGTTCGAAACTCTCTGCCTCGGGTTGAACGTCTTCAGGCTCTGCGAAGTCAACGGGGGGCAAATCGGCAGACGGCTCAAACGTATCGGCATCGTCGAAGATCTCATCTTCGATATCCGGGTCAGGCAGAGCGTCAGCCTCCGGTTGACTTTCGATGTCGCTCACCTCGGCGACACCGGATGCCTCACCCACCGGCTCACCATCTTCGGAAATGATCTTCCGAATGGAGGCCAGAATTTCTTCCATTGTTGGCTCTTTGGCAGCCTGCTCAGCCATGGTGCACCTCTTTCGATGAAGCGAATCTATTAGTTAACAGAGGTAAGATGAGAGTCTTAACAGCCCCTTACAATTGTTAACAGCTGTCCATGGGGCAAAGGGCAAAGTTAAAATCCATACCGGCGCGGTGACAGCGTTCCCATGGCGCGGAACAATTGGCTCGCCGCCACATAGGCGTCACGCTCTGACTGAACCAATGAGAGGCGTGCCTCAAGAAGGTCCTGTTCTTGGTCAAGCACATCAAGGGTCGTCCGAACCCCAACGGAAAGCTCCTCCTGCCCGCCTTCATAGGCAATCTCTGCGGCTTCAACCTGACGCCGCGACGCCTCGATTCCGATCAGAGCCGCCTGGTAGCTCGCCCAAGACTGGGAGACATTCGCGATCGTCTGCCTGCGCACAGCTTCAATGTTCAACTGAGCCTGCGCCCGTTCAAGCTTGGCAGAGCGCACCTGACTGCGCGCAACGCCGCCTTGGTAAAGTGGGATACGCGCCTGTGCAAAGGCTGAGACGCTTCGGTCAAGGAAATCAGGTACAGGTTGGGGTGTGGTGGGATCCGGACCGAACGGATTGACGGTGTCTTCTTGATTGAGCGTTCCTTGGAACGCCGCTGACACGACCACGTTGAGTTCGGGAAGCAGCCGGCTTCGCACCGATCGCACGCGCTGTTCTGCCGCCCGCTCACCAAACTCTGCCTCGGCAATGTCAGGGCTCTCGTCCAACGCAATCGCCAAAGCCTCATCGAAACTTGATGGAACAACAGAGATCGGCGGCGGCGCAACGAGGTTACCCGGGTCGCGACCGATGATAATCTGATAAGATGCTTCGCTTGCGCGCGCTTGCGCCTCTGCCGCTGCGAGGCTAGCCCTCGCCCCTTCCAAGCGGGCCTCGGCGAGCGCCACATCGGTGCGGGTAATCTCGCCGACATCAAATCGGTCCCGTGAAGCCCTCAGCTGCTCTGTCAAAAGACTGACGCTATTTTGCTGGATTTTGATCGCTTCCCGGTCTTGGCGTACGTCCACATAGGCGGTGACCGCTTGCAGGATCGTATCCTGCGTGGCTGCGTCGAGACGCGCTGCGCTCGATCCGATGCTTGCCTGCGCCTCACGGATGCCGGCGCGAATACGCCCGCCCGCATAGAGCGGCTGAACGGCGGACAGGGACGCTGTTCCGATCTGTCGGCCGCCCTGGTCAAGCACGATCGCGCGGTTCGTTTGGATCGTCTCTGGGCCGTATTGTCCCGTAAATTCGACGGTTGGTAGCCGTGCACCGCGGGCTGCAATCAATTGCTCTTCAGCGATTTGCTGGTTGGTTCGTTCAATATCGAGTTGCGGATTGGACGCCTCTGCAATGCCCAATGCCTCGCCCAGCGTCTCGGCGGATGCCGTGCCTGTCAGTCCAAGAATACAAGCGCTCAACAGCGCAGAAATCGCCCGTGCCATCCGATACTCCTTCAACCGCTGAGCATCCCTAGATATGCGACGCTAGCATTCTGTAAACAGTGTTCACTTTTCGGGAGATATGGTCGGCAAAGCCTAGAAGACAAACCCTTGCGGCGCATTGAACGATTTAAATTTTGGCGGAGCGGCTTCAAATACGGTCCGGTAAGACACGGTGTCACCCGCGCGTTGGTAAAGACGGGAGGAGCCGAGGCCATCTTGGCTTTGCACAACGACGGCAAGCCTGCCCCCCTCGGACAATTGGTCTAGCCAAGCGTCTGGCACAGTTTCGACCATTCCATTGATAAGGATAACGTCAAACGGCCCCTGATCGGCCAGGCCATCGACAAGATGGCCCTGAACCATAACAGCACTATCAATTCCGAGCTCTGCAAGACGATCCGACGCGTCAGACACCAACGCATCCTCCTCTTCGAGTCCAATAGCCGTCTCAATCAGTTCAGAAAGAATCGCGGCCTCGTACCCTGCCCCAGCGCCAATCACGAGACCAAAATCAGATGGCTTGGGTTCAAGCGATTTCAGCAGCTTAGAGAAGTCTCGCGGCAACCAAAGCGCCCGGCCCGGCGATGTCATTATCTCTTGCTCGGCGTAGGCAACGGACTTTTGGTCTCCAGGGACAAAAGCTTCTCGCGGCACTTTCAAAAATGCCGCGACAATTGTCGGGTCTGACACATCATTCGGCCGGATCTGACTATCGACCATAATGCGGCGGGCCGCTTCGAAATCCATTTCGGGGTCCTTTTGTCGTGTCTGGTATTTCGCCGCTGTATCACATGCCGGTGCCGGTTCAATGCATGTGTCGCATTCCCGTTTGCCAGGGTTAGCGCAGGCTGCTATTCCCCTCGGCTCACTATGGCCCTGTGGCGGAGTGGTGACGCAGCGGATTGCAAATCCCGGCCATCCCCAAGCTTTTCAAGCCCCCGAATGTCTAAACACCCCGGAACTCGTGACGAACGAGCGCCGAACGGG
>JBCAWP010000242.1:0-4008 GCA_038534535.1 Pseudomonadota bacterium | reverse complement strand
CGGGCGTTTCTTTTGTTTCGCCATTGGCATGCTTCCAGCGAACACCGGTGAGGCGTTCGTCAGCCAGGCTGTTCGTGTCCATACCATGGAGGGCGTCTACTTCCGTCTCCGGATAAAGATGGATGTTTGGCGTCTCTTCCAGCCGCCGCACCAAATACTCCGACATGGTCTCGCGAATATCGGGTCTTCGGAACGCAACGTGTACGGCTTTCGCTGTCTGTGACAGATAAACGGCGCCTTGTCCGGCGGAATTGCCGGCGCCGACGACCGCGACTTCTGACCCGCTGCAAAGCTGCGCTTCCATAGGGGTTGCCCCATAATAGATCCCTCGGCCTTCAAATCGCTCGAGATTCTCGATGGGGAGGCGGCGATACTGCGCGCCGGTGGCAATGACGACCGATTTTGCAGAGAGCTGCCGGCCATCCTTGAGGACGAGGCAGTAGACATCGCCATTTTTTGTGAGGCCTTCTGCGCAGGCTGGAGCGGCCATGAGCGCCCCGAACTTTTGAGCCTGGACCGAGGCGCGCTCAGCCAGTTCGCGGCCTGACACGCCTGTTGGGAAGCCAAGATAATTCTCAATCTTCGAGGATGTACCCGCCTGGCCGCCGGGACCATCCTGATCCAATGTCAGGACGTTTAAGCCTTCCGATGCGGCATAGACCGATGCCGCGAGCCCGCCGGGGCCCGCGCCCACGACGATGACATCCGCTGACGCCCCGTCCGGCAGGAGATCGAGGGCGAAAGCTTCCGACAGGGTTGCCACGTCAGGCGATGATAGAACGCGCGATGCCCCGCGAACGACCACGGGTAGATCACCCTCGCTGATGCCGCGGGCTTCCATGATCCGTTTTGCGACGTCGTCGTCCGGTGTCATCCAGACATGCGGTACAGAGTGTTTCGACAAAAGATCGCGGGCCGTGAATACCGTCCGGTCATAGGCTTCTCCGATCACGATCACGGCGCCATGCTGGCGTTCATGGGCAAAGTCCCGCCGCGCCGACAGCGTGCTGACAATAATGTCGGACAGGGCCGAGTTCTCCACGAGGAGGCGCTGCAGATCCCGGTGCGCGATGTGAAGGACGTCGCCGGCCCGACCCATGGTCACGTGCACGAGCGAGGCCTGGCCCGTCATGACGGTGAGATCGCCTGAAAACTGGCCAGTTTCCATATATCCGAGGCGCTTTTGGCCTTCGGTTGTCTCGGCGAAGATATGTGTTTCACCGGAAATTGTGACCAGGAAGTCTGGTCGGGCTGTGCCTTCTTCAATGAGCATCTCGCCCTCAGCATGGGGTCTGATCTCGCCATAGGCTTTCAGTTGTTCGATCTGCGCTGAGCTGAAAGTATAGTTCACATCTGCAGGGCGCTGGGTCATCACAGTCTCCGGTGTTGCAGCTTCAGGGTCTATGCCGCCGGTGGTGGGTCGGGCGCAACAGAAAGGAAGAGGATCGTGGAAGAATCACTCGTACGTGTCGAAAGAAGCGACGCTGTTGCTCTTGTAACGCTCAATCGCCCGGATGCCCTGAACGCGCTCAACCGCGCTTTGAGGGCCGAGCTCGTGCAGGTTTTTGAGACGCTTTCGAGAGATGACGAGACACGAGCCGTCGTTCTAACCGGGGCGGGCCGGGCCTTTACAGCCGGTGTTGACCTAAAAGAAGCTGGCGAGACAGGGTTCGCCCTCGGCGCCGATGGCGGAGACATCGATCTTGCCAAAGCGCTGGGCGCGTATCCCTGGCCAATCATCGGGGCTATTAATGGGTTTGCGATCACCGGCGGCTTTGAACTCGCGCTGATGTGCGACGTGCTTCTCGCTTCAACGGCGGCGAAATTCGCCGATACCCATGCCCGCGTTGGGATCATGCCGGGGTGGGGATTGTCCCAGAAGCTTTCACGGCTGATTGGCATAAGCCGGGCGAAGGAACTCTCATTCACGGGGAATTTTCTTGATGCCGAGACGGCCGAACGGTGGGGACTGGTCAACCGGGTTTACACGCCGGATGAGCTGGTGCCCGCAGCCATGGCGCTGGCTCGGGATATGTCCTCCTGCGACGCAACGCTTCTTCGAAACTATAAGCGTGTGATCGATGATGGGTTTTCCGAAACGTTTGGCGATGGACTGGCACTCGAGATTGCACGCTCGGCTGAGCACGCTGAAACCGTGACGGCAGAAAGCGTAGAAGCTGCGCGGCAAGCGGTCACGGCACGCGGGCGGGGACAGAAAGGCTAGACGGTCGATCGGCGGTTGCCGCGGCATTCTCCTAGTTAGTTTGGTCCAGTGGACGAAACCATCCGCTGGTGCGAACCGACTGCGAATGGTGCGGACGGCCGGGATTGAACCGGCAAGGCCTTGCGGCCGGCAGATTTTAAGTCTGCTGTGTTTACCAATTTCACCACGCCCGCACAGGCGTCGAGTGTCCTGCCTGCCGAATGCGCGAAGTGCAAGCCCGGCATATGCAACCCGGAAAAGATAGATTGACCAATGGCGTACCGTGTCAGTCCGTAAAGAGTGGGAATTAAGCCGCAGTCGTACGGTTCTGGCTATTCCAACCGCAATCGGCACTTGATATTTTCTGCACTGCACAATTCTACTGTCGCTTTAGGCCTGACGCCGTCAGCAGGAGTAAGAGGCATGGCAGAGTTCAGGAAAATCGGGGTTGTTGGCGCTGGGCAGATGGGAAATGGAATTGCCCATGTATGCGCACTCGCGGGCTATGATGTTGTTCTGAACGACATCTCCGACGATGCGCTAAGCGCTGCCATGTCGATGATTGAACAGAATATGAGCCGTCAGATGGCCCGGGACATCATCTCATTGGATGAGATGAAGACAGCGATGGCGCGAATCGAACCAACGTCCAAAATGGAGCTGCTCGCCGACATTGATCTCGCGATCGAGGCGGCAACTGAGAATCGCGAGGTCAAAGAGGCGATCTTCCGCTCGCTCTGCCAGATCGTGTCTGACCAGACCCTCTTGGCGACGAATACATCTTCTATCTCCGTGACGCGCCTTGCCGCCAGTACAGATCGCCCTGATCAGTTTATCGGTCTTCATTTCATGAACCCGGTACCGGTCATGCAGCTGATCGAAATCATCAGGGGTCTCGCGACGAGCCAGGACACCTATGACGCAACGCTCGCCTTCGCCGATCGGCTGGGAAAAACCGTCACGAATGCGGAGGATTTTCCGGCTTTCATCGTCAATCGCATTTTGATGCCGATGATCAATGAAGCGGTTTACACGCTTTATGAGGGGGTTGGATCTGTGGAGGCAATCGACCAGGCGATGCGGTTGGGGGCCAATCATCGGATGGGACCGCTGCAACTGGCCGATTTCATAGGTCTCGATACCTGCCTGTCGATCATGCAAGTGCTCCATGATGGCCTTGCAGATACCAAGTATCGGCCCTGCCCATTGCTCGTGAAATATGTCGAGGCGGGTTGGCTTGGCCGAAAGACGGGCCGGGGCTTTTACGATTACAGCGGCAGCGCACCGGTTCCAACGCGGTGAGGCGTCTCTTTTCGGTTGGCATTCTGAGCGCGCTTTTGTTTGCAGGATGCGCGACCGGCGAGAGCCACGGGGTGTTGGTTGCGCCCGACGGACCGGCGATTGAAGCGTCTTCTGAGAGCATTCCCAGGGACAGCACGGGGAGGCCCATTTCCCACGCGCTTATTGGACAGAAAATACCGACCTTTCAGGGCGACCGGGTTGATGGCGATCCGTTTCATAGCGATGAGTTGGCGGGGCAGTGGACCCTAGTCGTTGCCTGGGGCGTGTGGTGCCACGATAGCCGAAACGATCTCGCGAACATCGCTGCGGTGGCAGACTTCGCAGCAGAAGAACAAATCGGCTTCATTTCTGTCCACGTGCCCTATTCGGCCGACCATCTCGATATTCTCTATCGGAAATATGGATCGGTCGACGCGTTCTTTGGCGTCAATGAGGTCGCCTTTGACACCGTTCTCGATGAGACAGCAGAGCTTCGATCGGCGCTCGCTATTGAATGGACGCCC
>JBCAWP010000241.1:0-4041 GCA_038534535.1 Pseudomonadota bacterium | reverse complement strand
TCGAGATTTCTTTGTTGGCGGCGCCTTGCGAAAGGCCCTGGCTACTCAGCAATACCGACACCCGAGCGGCAAATAGTTGAAAGCGCGCTGATCGCCCCTGTGACGTTTATTGGCGAGGAAGGCGATCGCCTGTCGATCGATGAACGCCGCCAGAGTTTGAGCATTCCAGCAGTCTCCGTGGCGGTTGCCAGAGACTGGCAACTCGACTGGTCAGCTGCCTATGGCGGCGCCACGATCGAAACTCGGTTCCAAGCCGCATCACTCTCCAAACCGGTCGCCGCGGCGGGCATTTTGACCCTCGCCGAAAACCTTGGCGTTGGCATCGACGACGAGCTGTCCGGTCAGCTCGATGGTCTCAATCTCGACGCGCTGAACCCTGACGGGCTGCCGATCACGCTGCGCGGGCTCCTTTCCCACACCAATGGCACGACCGTATCGGGCTTTCCTGGCTATCCAGCCGGAACTGAATTGCCCGATCTAACAGACATTCTGACGGGATCGGAGCCGGCCAATACAGACCCAGTCATTGTTCAGTCCGATAAATTTGGCAGCCGAAACTACTCGGGAGGCGGTTACCAGCTTGCGCAGTATTGGGCAGAAACTGTCAGCGGCGAGCCGTTCGACGCCTTGATGAAACGATTGGTTCTGGATGCGGTCGGCATGCCGAACAGCACGTTTACGCTCTATACGCCGGAGACCTACCCATCCGAAGATGTCGCGCGCGCGCATTTGTCCGGCGGAAAGCAAATCGACGCGGGATGGCATATGTATCCCGAACAGGCGGCAGCGGGTCTTTGGACAACGCCTGCAGACTATGTCCAATTCGTTCTGGCTGTAATGTCAGCCAAGACGGGCCGCGAAGACGCGGGCATCCGATCGAGCGTCGCACGGAAAATGGTCCAGCCGATCGCGGATGAATATGGTCTGGGCATAGGGGTCCGCGAGATCGATGGCGAGATTCGACTATCGCACTCAGGCCTCAATCGCGGCTACATTTCCAACTTTATGGCCTATCCCGCCCGCGGCGACATGGTCATCACGATGACCAATTCGTCGAGCGGTTTTGCCATGGTCGGCGACGTCGGACGGACGGCAAACGCCACCTATGGCTGGCCGTCGACGCCGCTCATCATTGAAAAAAGAGCTGAAACGTCCGCCGCCGAACTCGAAGACTTCGTCGGACTGTACATAGAGGACGGCAACCCGGAAACGACGTTCACTCTCCGTGTCGATGGATCAGAACTCCTTGGAGAGACGCCGAGCGGATATCAGTTCCGGCTGGTCAAGATCGGGCCGAACAAGTTCATCGACCCGAATGATGCCGAAAAAGCGTCATTCAAGCAGACAGATGAGGGCAAACTCGCACTGTCGTCTGGATCGTCGACCTATGTTCGACAGTCGACCACGCATGACGAAGCGCGAGAGCACCCTACTCCCACTGAAGAATAATCTTACCGACATGTCCGCCAGCCGCCATGCGGGCCTGGGCCGCGTCCGCCTCAGCCGCAGGATAAACCGTATCGATGACAGGCTTGATGTCTCCGGCTGCCACCGCCGACCAGAACTTATCTTCAGCCGCCGCCCGGATCTTTGCCTTTTCAGCCGCCGGCCGCGCCCTCAACGTTGTCCCCGTCAGGACCAACCGCTTTAACATCAGTGGCAGTAGATTGACCGTCACCTGCGAGCCATTCATGTACGCGATATTGACGATCCGGCCGTTGATCCGCGCCATCGAGATGTTCTTTTGCACATAGTCTGCACCGACCATGTCGAGAATAACATCGACCCCGCCAGCCTCGGTGACAACGGCCTCGAAGTCTTCTGTTTTGTAGTTGATCGCACGCGTCGCGCCGAGATCCCGGCAGACGGCACACTTTTCGTCAGAGCCCGCCGTCGCAAAGATTGCCTCGGCCCCGGCAACGCGCGCCATCTGTATCGCCATGACACCAATTCCGCTCGTCCCGCCATGGACGAGGAACCGCTCGCCCGATTGGAACCTGCATCGATCGAACACGTTCGTCCAGACGGTCAACATGGCTTCCGGCAGACAGGCCGCAGACGTAAAATCCATGCCGGACGGAACCGCGAGGAGCGACCCGGCGTCGACGGCTGTGTACTCCGCATAGCCGCCGCCAGCGAGCAGGGCGCAGACATGGTCGCCCACGGACCACCCGGTCACGCCGGTCCCCAGTGCGGCGATCTCCCCGGCGCATTCGAGCCCCATAATGTCTGACGCCCCCTTGGGCGGTGGATAAAGACCTCGACGTTGGAGAAGGTCTGCGCGGTTCAATCCCGATGCAGCGACTTTCACGAGCACTTCGCCCGGCCCGGGCTCGGGACGTGCGACCTCGCCAAGGGTCAAAGGCGCATCGGCGCTCGCGATTACAGCTTTCATTGAGGCGGCCATCAGACCCTCCCTTGACCACAGTGTTGATTTCAGCCGGCAAGGCCGCTTTCATCCTGGCCTACCGGAGTTTTCGCTGGAGAGACAAGCATGGATGAAGAGACACCGATCCCCGCTCAACCGCCTTTAGACCTCGAACGATTGTCCGAAGAAGAGCTTGAGGCACGAATCTTGAACCTTCGAGAAGAGATCCAAGCGTGCCAAACAGAGTTGGACAGAAAACGCGCGCATCGGTCCGCGGCAGATGCTCTGTTCGGTGGCCGTTAACGGAACGACAATATACATCACGTTAACCCTCTCGGGCTGGGCCCAATAAGGACGATCCATGGACGCGCAACGATCAAGCCCCCTTCAGGACGATCTGTTCCGCGCCTTTGCCGGCGGAAAAGTGTTCGAGCGCGTGTTCGCCGAAGGCATGGCCCTGGTGGAGGAGACCGCCGCCTATCTGGACGGCCCCGGCCGGGCGATGTCCAAGGATCTTCCCCGGGAGGCCCGCCTTACCTATACATCCTGGTCCATGGAACTCACCACGCGCCTGATGCAGGCGGCCTCTTGGCTCGTCATGCAGAAAGCCGTCCGCGACGGTGATATGCGTCGTGAAGAAGCGCTCGCCAGCAAATATCGCCTCTCGCGGGACAGTTCGCCGCTTGATGCCAGCGCTCAAAAGGGACGCGGTTTACCCGATCGGTTTTTAACCTTGGTTGCCGGCGCCGAAGCCCTGTTCGAACGGATCGCACGGCTGGATGACGCCCTATACGGCCAGGGAAGACAGTCGCCCCTGAGCCCGGTCGTCGACCAACTGCGCACGCTGCAGGAAGCCGCCGAAACCGGTGCGTTTGACCCCCTCGCGATCTGGACGAAAGCACGCTAGCCGCCGAGCCAGAATGGCTTTGACACCATCCAAATAGCCATGGCCATCATGGCGAGGTTCTCTGCCAACGAGATTGCGCCGAGCGGTACGTTCGAGTTTCCCCCAACGCAGGCACATTTCAGGTCGCGGCCATCAATATAGACCGCCTTGAATACCGACGCGGCGCCGACTGACCCGGTAAAAAACGCCAGCGGCGCCGCAATCCAGGTGAGTATGCCGCCGAACATCAGGAGCCCTGCCCCTGTTTCGGCGAACGGATAAACATAAGCGTAGGGCACATAGCGCCGTGCCAGCAGATCATACCCGAGAAACTGGCTTGAAAACGCGTCGAGGTCCCGCAGTTTCTGGATACCTAGAAGGCACATGCTGATGGCCACAAAATCTTCGACAAGGGCGACGACCGACAAGCCCGAAAGATTGACCATCAAGGCCATTAGCGCGGCAACCGAAAACAGAGCGATGATCGGTGCATAACTTCTGGCCGTCTTGTCGCCGCGGGCTACGCCAAGGTGGACCTTCAGGTCGGCGTATCCGCCAATGCGCTCGCCCCCGATAAAGACTTGCGGTGTCGTTTTGACATCATGGGCGGCTTTGAACGCATCGGTCTCGGCCCGCGTTGTCAGGGTGTGATCGTCAATCTCATAGCCTTTCCGCCGCAACAGGTCTCTGGCCTTTAACCCCGACGGGCAAAGATGATCGGCTGTTGCCATACGGTACAGCACTGCAGCTTTTTGGGTCGATGCGGCTCGCGCGAGAACGGTTGTCA
>JBCAWP010000240.1:0-4055 GCA_038534535.1 Pseudomonadota bacterium | reverse complement strand
GGAACGGCGCCAGAGGTCATGATTGCCGACCTCGCCGCCCGGACCACTCAAATCAAGGTTGGGTCCGGCGGCGTGATGCTGCCAAACTATTCTCCCTTAAAAGTCGCGGAACAGTTTGCGGCCCTCTCCGCTTTGCACCCAGGAAGAATCGAGCTGGGGCTGGGCCGCGCCACGGGTGCTGACCCACGCACCTCCGCTGCCCTACTGGGGCCTGGCGCGAAAGAGTTTCCGCAAATGCTGAACCTTCTCCTCGGTTGGCTCCTCGATACGTCGGGCGAGCAGGCCATTGCGGACAATCATCCAGCCCATGGCATTTATGCCAATCCACGGGGGCACCGGCCGGATGTCTGGATGCTTTCATCATCGCCGCAATCGGCCGCGTTTGCCGGCGCCATGGGATTGAAACTCGCATTTGCTGACTTTCTGTCACCCGGCGGCGCGCCTGCTGCGATCGCGGCATATCGCCAAGCATTCACGCCATCGGCTTTTGCCGACGCCCCCTCCGCCGCCCTCGGCCTTGTGGCGCTGGCTGCCGAGACAGATGGCGACGCGCAGCGCCTTGCTGCACCTTTGCGTGCCTGGGCGCTTGGTGCGTCCTTCAAACGGGGCGCGGCCTTCCAAACCGCAGACGTCGCTGCGGCCACGCTGAGTGCCGCACCGCCGGAAACGGTTGCCGCGATCTCCGAAAGAGCCATTGTCGGCGACGCGCCCGACGTCGTGCAGCGCTTGTCGGAAACCGCAAAAGCAGCCAATGCGGACGAGCTCTTTATCCTGACGGTCGCCGAAACGACCCAAGCCCGGATCGGAAGCTATGCGCTGATCGCCGAGGCCATGGCAGCGCCCAAACCTTAGCCAGCAAATCCTTTGTCGAGCATCCGGCGGCGCCAGGCCCCAATCGCCTCGTATTCTTCGTGCGGGCTCCACTTCATCACGCCGCAGAAACCGCAGGTGATGAAGGCGCTGATATCGGCATTGGAGAACCGGCCGGCCGCAACGAAATCATGGGTCTCAAGGTGCGTGTTAAAGCGCTTCACAAAGGCCCGGGCGTTCCGCTCCGACTTTTCCGCCATATCAGGTAGTTGGGGGTTCTCGAGCGGTGCCATCGCAGGATGGGCGTTCCGAAACCACATGGCGAATGGCAGCATCCAGAGGAGTTCGACGCGCCGCTCCCACATTTCAATTTCGCCCCTCTCGAATGGCTCTTTGCCGAAGAGATCGGGATCCGGCCAAAGCGCTTCGAAATAAGTGCAGATCGCTCGGCTCTCTGTCAGTGTCCGGCCATCGTCTAGAACAAGGACGGGCACTTGGGACATGGGGCTGAGCGCCCGATACTCCGGGGACTTGTGCTCGCCCTTCATGATCGAGATCTCCTCGATCTCAACTTCGTCCAGGCGCCCCTTGGCACGCAGGAACATGACAGCGCGCTCAGGGTTTGGCGCTTTCGGCGCGTGGTACAGTTTCATCGGGGAAGGTCTCCGGCATTTGTGGTGCCGGGACCCTGCCCCGCTTGACCATTGGGCGCAAGATTACTTGTTGATACTGGCCCACTCCATCGGCGACATCGCTGGTTGATAGCTGACAACTTCATATTCAATGCCATCATGGTCGTAGAAATAGAAACGCCGCCCCGGTGCATAATCGGCATGATTGAGCGTTTCAAAGCCAGCTTCGAGGATCCGCGTTTCGGCGTCTTCGAGGTCATCGACGGTCAAGGCGATATGGTTTAGTCCGCCGACCCGGCCGCTGGCGCGAACCTTTTGGAACGGTTCCAACCTAGACGGATCAGCGGGACGATAGAGTGCGAGATAGTCTGTGTCTGTGCCGACGTGAACCGTGTAGCCGCCGCCCATACTGGGCCCAGACCAGCGGACATGCCAGCCAAACAGGCGTTCGAGCATTGCGGCTGTCCGATCAGGATCCGGCACAGTGATATTCAGGTGTTCAAGGTTTACTTTCGTCATTTGATTATGGCCTCCGTTGCGAACGATCTTTAGATCCCGGCGGGGTTTGACCCCGCGGCCATAACTTCCTAATTCCTCAACCTAGATTGAGGTCAAGCGAAAATTTGGAGTTTATTGAGCCATGTTGTCGATTGGAAAACTCGCCGAACGCACCGGGCTCTCAGTGAGCGCTATTCGCTTTTATGAAGACAAAGGCCTCATACTCGCCGAGCGCAATAAAGGCGGCCAGCGCCGCTTCGCGCGCGCCGATCTTCGCCGATTGTCTTTCATAATGATTATGCAGCGCCTCGGATTCAGTCTGTCTGAAATCAAAGAGCTCATGTCTCAGCTGCCGGATGGTCGAACGCCGACCAAGAGAGATTGGGAAAAGATCAGTCGTCAGATCAAGACACGAATCGACGAAGAGATTGCAAGACTCGAACAAACCCGCCGAAACCTCGACGGGTGTATTGGCTGCGGCTGCCTGTCATTGAAGACTTGCAAACTCTACAATCCCGACGATCGCATCTCAGAAAATGGGCCCGGCCCTCGCTACACAATGGGTGACAAAGCGCGCGTTTAGAATGCGAGTTTCAGTCCGCCTGAGATTGTCCTCGGTTGTCCCGGTCTCACGCGGCCGGCCGGCGCAAAAAACGGGGCATCGGCAAACACCGCGAAAGAGTTGTCAGTGACGTTCTCGAGCCGGAACTCCACTGCGAGGCGATCGGTCACCCGCCACTCGCCGAGAAGGCTCCAGATGAACTCGTTGTCCGTGAATAGCGTGTTGGCCGGATTGAGCGCCCATTGGCCAAGATGGCGGACACGATTGGTCACCGTCACTCGGTCATAGAATGGCGGCACCCAATTGATCGTCAGGTTACCGATCGTCTCCGGCGCTTCTTCGATCTGATTGCCATCAAAGGGAGACCCCGGTTCGGCGCCGAACTGGCGGTACTCAAAGTCTTGCCAGGCAAAAGCGAGCTGGGCGTCGACCCCGTAGGGCAGTATCGCACGAATCGCCGTTTCGATACCCGCGAACCGAGACGAACCGGCATTGATTGAAATCGGCCCGGCGGCAGTCTGCACATCCGTGACGACACCATCTCGCGTGACTTGCCAGTATCCGATCAGTTCAGTGGACAATCGGTCGCCAAACCACTGCGCCCGCCAGCCGATCTCGCCGCTGTCCGCGGTTTCTGGATCCAGAACGAACTCTGCCTGGCCAGCCTCAAGCTCGTAAAGCTCGCTCGCCCGTGGTGCGCGAAAGCCCCGCGCATACCGGGCGAACACTTGGTGGTCCGCGGTCACATCCCACAGGAGCCGCACTTTTGGGCTCACCGCGTCGAAGGTATCGACCCGGTCAGCGACCTGAAAGCGGGCATCGCCAGGGACGTCGTCCAGCGCGTTCTCGAAATCATAGCGCAGACGGTCATATCGAAGGCCCAGTGTCAGCTTTAGGCCATCGAGAAGCTCTCGCTCGTGCTGGATATACGGAGAATAGGCATTGAAACCGACCGAATAGTCGAACTGCGTGCCCTGAACGAAAAGGTCGCCAAACACGACAACGCTTGGCCGGCTTTGCTCTAGGAGCAGGTCGAGCTCTGTAAACTCAAGATCAACGCCGATGATTGTGGTGGACCCGTCGGAATGGTCGAAATAAGCGCGGGGCAAGAGACCGAACGTATCGACATCGGCGAACTCCCGCGGCGTCGTCGCTGGCTGAAATGTGAGCGTCGACTCAACGTCTTGAGAGCGCAGATAAGGCGTCACTTCAAAGCGCGCCGCCCCGATCGCCGTGTTGGTTTCGTAGGCGAGCGTTGACTGAAGGCGCAGATATTCGACCTCTTCGATCGCGTCTTCGGGATCGACCTGCGGGTTCAATCCCGAACCACCGTCAAGGCCCGCTTCAAAGTCAGGTAAGGGAATGCTCGTCGCGCTTTCGGTTTCGCTGGAAGTGTAAGTGAACAGGCTGTCGACGCTGAATGCGCCGCGGTCGGCTGTGTGGCGGATCAATCCATGGGCACGGTGGAAGGCCGTCTCATCACGAAACCCATCTTCGCCGGCCACCGCGCCAGTCACGCGGAGCGCCTGCCCCTCGCCGAGGGGCGCATTGAT
>JBCAWP010000239.1:0-4059 GCA_038534535.1 Pseudomonadota bacterium | reverse complement strand
CATAGGTCCCGGACCTATGTGGATGTCGGCGCGGGCCATCCCGTTTACGGATCGAACACGTTCGGGCTTTACCTCCAGGGCTGGCGCGGCGTGACTGTCGAGCCCAATCCAGACCATGCCCGAAAGCACCGCGCCGTCCGGCCGCATGACCAGCTGATGCAGGTCGGGATCGCCATAACCAATAGTGCCCTCACCTATCACAGCTTCACTAATCCCGATTACAACACGTTCGATGAGACCGCCCGGGACCGAGCTATCTCCCATGGCGGAGAAGTGCTGGATACCCATACAATTCCCGTCAGACGGCTCGACCGCATGCTCACCGACGCCGGCCTCAACCAAAGCATCGACCTAATGTCGGTCGATTGCGAGGGTCTTGATCTTGATGTTCTACGTTCGAATGACTGGCTCAAATTCCGCCCACGGCTCCTGCTTGTCGAAGACCTGGAAGCGATCGACAGTCCCTGGCAAGAAAGTGACATCAACAAATACCTCGATGGCATCGGCTATCGCCGCTGGACCCTCGTAGGCTACACCTCGGTATTTCTGCTCAAGGGCGAATAGGCATCACATCAGTGGACGCGTCGTGCGCGGCGCGATACATCGCCCGCCATGACCATCACCCCAGCTCACACGCCTGCACCAAAAGTTGGTATCGTGTCCCTCGGTTGCCCGAAGGCCCTTGTTGACTCGGAGCGTATCATCACGCGCCTGCGCGCGGAGGGGTACCAAATCGCACCGGACTATGCTGGGGCAGACCTGGTGCTCGTGAACACGTGCGGCTTTCTGGATTCAGCACGCAATGAAAGCCTCGACGCCATTGGCGAAGCGATGGACGCCAATGGAAAGGTTATTGTCACAGGGTGTCTGGGCGCTGAACCAGAGGTCATTGAAGCAGCTCACTCCAACGTTCTCGCCATTACGGGGCCCCATCAATATGAGCAAGTGATGGACGCGGTACACGCGCACCTGACCCCGCCCCATAATCCACATCTTGATCTGGTGCCTGAGTCTGGGTTGCGCCTCACGCCGCGCCACTATGCCTATCTGAAGATTTCAGAGGGCTGTAATAATCGCTGCGCATTCTGCATCATACCGAAACTGCGGGGCGATCTAGCCAGCCGGCCCATCCACCACGTTCTCACGGAAGCGGAACGCCTTGTCGCTGCAGGCGTCAAGGAACTCCTTGTCATCTCGCAGGACACGTCGGCCTATGGGCTCGATGTAAAGTATACCCCCCATGAGTGGCGCGGTGAGACTTATGAAACCCGTTTCCTTGATCTCATAAGAGGCCTTGGCTCACTCGGCGTGTGGACGCGGCTGCACTATGTCTACCCATACCCGCATGTCGACAAGGTCATCCCTTTCATGGCGGACGGGCGCATTACCCCATACCTCGACATTCCGTTTCAGCACGCAAGTCCCCCCGTCCTTCGGGCCATGAAACGCCCAGCGAGCCAGGAAAAAGTCCTCGAACGAATTGCCCGGTGGCGGAACGATGTACCAGACCTGGCCATCCGCTCGACCTTCATTGTCGGCTTTCCCGGCGAAACCGAGGAAGACTTCGAGGTACTCCTCGATTTCATTCGCGAAGCCAAAATCGACCGAGCCGGTTGCTTCAAATATGAGAATGTCGCAGGCGCCGACAGTGCCGCGCTTCCTGGCCATGTGCCTGAGGAGGTCAAGGAAGACCGCTGGCACCGGTTCATGCAGGCCCAGGCGGAGGTCTCCGCCGCCAGAGCGGTCGCGCAGATCGCAAGCGTGCAGCCCATCATCATAGACGGCCCAGGCGAGGCGGCTGGCACTTGGCTCGCGCGCACGCGGGCCGACGCGCCAGACGTTGATGGCGTTGTCTATCTAGACAGCCAGGTCACTCATCAGCCTGGCGACATCATCGATGCGCGCATCACTGATGCCGACGATTACGACTTATACGCGGTGCCCGCTTAGCGGCGTACGGAATTCAGAATGCGCACCTTCGCGCCATCCGGAATGCCGAGCTCTTGGAAGCTCCAGCTTACGACCGCGCCATCAGGGTTGAGGGCTTTGCAGTAGTCCTGGCGCGTCCGTTTGAGGCCAACCTCGAAATCATCATCGTTTCCAAACACCCGAACATCGAAGAAGCTACGGTCCGTGCAACCATTATCCGTCACATTGAAAGTGACCGTGCTGTCCGAGACATCAGCGCCGTAGACCGTTCCAAAATTGTCTTTGCTGTCCCAGTCTGCAGTGAAACTATCATCGTCTGCATCGATGATCACACATCCGCCCAAAAGTGCCGCGGCAACCACCGCCCCAGTGATTTGAAATTTCATCAGTTTCGCCCTTATTGAAAAACAATATTTGACTTATCGTAATTCAATATGGCATTGTCAAGTCCTCAATCGACAGGGGAGACCATCAGACATGAACCGAACACTTCTCGCCGGTGCGGCAGCTTTGACCCTCGCGGTGCCGGCCAATGCCGAAACCCGCACCTATGATTTGCCAGGCTTTACGGAGATCGACCTCTCAGCCGGCGTCCGGCTCGAGTTCGAAGCGGGCGAAACGCAATCCATCATTGCAGAGACCGAAAACGGCGACTTCGAAAAATTGCGTGTCGAAGTCGACGGCGACACGCTTGTTATTGGCCGCCGCCGGTCCAGCGGCTGGAATTGGGGCCGGCGCAACCGCGACAACTTCACAGTGACAGTCACAGCGCCCGCCATTGAGGCCCTCGACGCGTCTTCCGGGTCCAGCGCCACGGCGAACGGTTTTGCCGGTGACTATATTGAGATCAGCGCCTCGTCCGGCGCGAGCGTCTATGCCAGCGGCATTGCTGGCAATGCCGTCGAGTTGGACGCCTCCTCCGGCGCAAGCCTGTCGGCCGAGGGTGAATGCGGCGCACTCGAAGCCGACGCCTCATCCGGCGCGTCGGTGAGTGCTGGCACACTCGCCTGTACGAGCGTGGAAGCAGATGTGTCGTCCGGCGCATCCATCAATGCCTACGCAACCGAGAGTGTCGATGGTGAAGCATCGTCGGGTGGCTCGATCACGGTTAAAGGCGGCGCGACGAACGTGCAGATCGACAAATCGAGTGGCGGCTCCGTCACCGTTAGCTAGGCGATCGGCTCACAATAATTCGGCGGCGAGCTGGCCCTCTTCAACAACATCGCCTTCCGCGATGTGCAGCACGGTCAGCTTGCCGGCCACCGGGGCCTCATAAGGCACTTCCATCTTCATCACTTCTAAGATGAAAAGCGTGTCCCCCTCTGCGACGGTGTCGCCGACATTCGACGTCACCTTCCAGACCGTTCCACCTGTCTCCAGTTCGATTTTGGTCGTCATCGGACGTTTTCCCCTATGGCCTCAGTCTGAAACTGGCCTGGCCGAGTAAATCTGGCAAAAGCGGTTGAATGCGCTCAACCCAGCGGCAGAGCTGTGCACGAGTTTCGCGCGGATCGATGAGATCGTGCACGGACAGGGCCTCGGCCCTCGGAAACGGCGATTGTCGCGCGGCAAATGCCTCTTCCAGTTCTTTGCGCCGCGCATCCGGATCCTCGGCCGCCGCGATCTCGCGCTGAAACGCCACCGCAACGCCACCTTCCACCGGAAGCGGACCGCTTTCGGCCGACGGCCAGGCCAAAACGAAGGCCTCTGGTCCGTAATGGGCCGCCTGGGCCACCCCAAAAGACTTGCGCACCATAACGGACGCCCACGGCACGCGCGTCGTCGCTGCCGTTAGAACGGCCGCCGCACCATACCGGATGGTGGCAGCCTTCTCGGCCTCTGAACCGATCATGAAGCCTGGCTCGTCGATAAAGGTCACAATCGGCAGACCAAATGTCTCACAAAGCTCCATGAAGCGCCGCGCCTTCTGCGCGCCATCGGCCGTCATCGAGCCTGCGAGGAATTTGCAATCATTTGCCCACACACCGACGGGCTGGCCGGAAAGTCGGCCAAGCCCTGTGATCTGTGAGCGGCCATAGCCTTTGCCGATTTCGAAGAAGCTGTCCGTATCAAGAACGAGTTTCAGAATACGGCGCATATCGTAAGCGCGCCGTCGCTCCCGCGGAACAA
>JBCAWP010000238.1:0-4086 GCA_038534535.1 Pseudomonadota bacterium | reverse complement strand
TTTTGCCAGAAGGCGCATGGCAGACACCCTGGGGCGTCGACGCATTTGTGATTGTCTCGCCACCAGATATGGCCGCAACAAGTGGCTGGGTCTCGGCTACATCAGAGGACAGTCGGTCTGGTTTCGACGAGCGGATCAATGGCGTCGTCGCAACGCTCCCGCCAGAGATGGGCCTCTATGCTCCCGCTTTTCATTTTGCTTCGGCCGCAACAGGGCGCGCCGGCACAAACCGTCTTCAAAGCGAGATTGAAACCGCTTTGGTAGACGCCTTTTCCGCATATCTGGAAAACGATAATCGTGGGCGGGCAATCAAGCTGGTGGTTACGGACCGTTCGCTGCCCCTTGCGAACGCTGTCCTTGCCCGTCTCCAGGAGGATGATCTGCGCAATCGGTTTGCCGGCCTCATTGTTCTCGACGGTCAAAAGCTGTCAGAGTCCACATTACCGCGCGTTCCGCTCTGCTCGCCTGGCGCGACCCCCTCCTGCGTGGCGCAGTTCGATCTAGAGGTCCAAGGCCCAACCTTGCCGTTTCTCCTTCCAAGCCTTCCAGGATGGCGCGGAACGGAGACGATTGTTGATGCCCGCGCGGTTCGGGCCGAGATCGCCGACAGATCTGCCGCCGTTAGCCAATGGCTGGACAATAATGCGCCCAAACCAGCTGAACCCTTTGGTGATTTCGAGGAGATCGATATCGCGCCGATTTACAGGCCGGGTGAAATCACGCCGATCGAAGACTAGGCCTTAAGCGCCCCCCTTCGAGCGCGCGATCGTTGCCGTCGTGGAATGTCCCTCGAGAAGCGGGACGATATGAACCTGCCCGCCGCGCGCCAGAACTGTCTCTGCGCCAACAATGGTGTCGATCGTATAATCCCCTCCTTTGACAAGGAGATCTGGCTGCAAATGGGTTATCAGGGTTTCAGGCGTGTCATCCTCGAATACGACAATCCCGTCGACGGCTGACAGGCCGGAAAGGACCCGCGCGCGGCTACTCTGGTCATTCACCGGGCGGTCGTCGCCTTTGAGACGGCGCACGGACCCGTCGGAGTTCAATCCCACCAAAAGCCGATCACAGCGGGCTTTGGCTTCTTCCAGAACGCGCAAATGACCCGGATGGAGGATATCGAAACAGCCATTTGTAAAGCCGACAGACAGGCCGCCCGAGCGCCACTCCGATACGGTCTGAAGTGCCGCATCGAACGACAGAATCTGCGTTGCATGCTCGGCAAATAGCTCCTCGCGGCTAACAGTGGCAGTGCCTGCCTTTGTCACCGCCAGGCCGGACGCAAGGAGCGCAAGCCGTCCGGCATCCTCAAGAGACGCGCCGGCGGCAAGGGCAAGACCGAGGGCAGCAAGGCTCGTATCACCGGCGCCGGATACGTCGAAGACATCCCGCACGCGCCCGCTCATATGCCGGATGTCTCCCCCGCGCTGGAGAAACGATAGGCCTTTGGCGGCGCGGGTGACGAGAATAGCTTTGGCGCTAGAAAGGGACATCGCCTTGAGCAAGGCGCGTTCAACCTCATCATGCGTGCCGGTCGGCAGACCCGTCATCAGCGCAAGTTCCGAGGCATTGGGTTTGATGAGATCAACAGGGCCATAATGGGAAAGATCTGCCCCCTTAGGATCAACGATCACGACGGCGTCCTGGGCAAGTCCGCAGCGGATGACCTCACGCATAATATCGGCCGTGACGGTGCCTTTGGCATAGTCCGAAACGAGGATCGCGCCGGCACCGACTGACGCGTCCTTCAACGCGCGGACAAGTTCCTGCTCACTTTCATAAGCGAGGTGGGGAGACGCTTCCTGGTCCAACCTCATCAATTGCTGACCGCCACAGACGAAACGCGTCTTTGTGACCGTTTGCCATTCAAGCGCCTCGACAAGCGCGGCGTCGATATTCGTCGTCTCGGCGAGACACGTCCGCAGCGCCTCTCCTGCCGGGTCCGGGCCGATGGCGCCGACGAGGCGGGTTTTGGCCCCCAGGGCAGCAGCATTCCGCGCAGTGTTCGCGGCTCCGCCAGGCATTTGACGCCGGTGCGTTTCGCGCAAAACCGGCACGGGCGCCTCGGGCGACACACGGCTCACCGTTCCATAGACAAAATCGTCCAACATCACGTCACCGAGGCAGACGATCCGCTGGTCCGCTGTGCTGGCAATGAGGGTCCTCAACTCGGCGCGGCTCATTCCATCATACCTTTTGTCGCCTGAACGTTTTGCATTTTTCGGGCTCTCATTATGATTTCATCGTATTTGGCACAAGAAAGTAAGCTGGATTTTGATGCCTTATGGATCTGGCTACAGCTGAAGTCTGGACGGCCCTAGTGCGCGCCCTATCATCTCACCGCGGCAGACAAGCCGCCTTGATTTTTAAGGCACGACAATAAGTGCGGGAACCCTCATGAAGATTGCAGTCGTTGGATCGGGAATTTCTGGCCTATCCGCGGCCTGGTCCCTGCGAGACGTCGCAGATGTTACTCTATTTGAGAAACGTACCCGGCTCGGCGGCCACAGTTATACGATTGATATCGACTATGATGGTGTCCAGACCGCCGTCGATGCCGGCTTTATCGTGTATAATGGTTTGAACTATCCAAATCTGATTGCCTTCTTCGATGCGTTGGGCGTTGAAACCCAAGCGAGCGATATGAGCTTCGCCGTGTCAAATCCGGACGGGTTTGAATGGGCCTCGAACCCGAAAGGATTTTTCGCCTGGAAGCGCAATCTCGTTAACCCAGTCTTCCACCGCTTCTGGCGCACAATCTTGCGCTTTAACGATGTGGCCCGAAAGGAGCTGGAGAGCGGCGAAATCGCAGAGACAACGCTTGGCGCTTGGCTAGACCGCCACGGCTTCGACGATGTGTTTCGCGAGAACTATATTCTCCCCATGGGGGCAGCGATTTGGTCGACCCCGGAACGGGACATCCAGTCTTACCCAGCGCTCAGCTTCTTCAAATTCTTCGACAATCACCGCCTAATGCACCGAGAGCGACCGAACTGGCGTACTGTTTCAGGCGGCAGCAGGTCCTACGTCCACCGTGTCGCGAAAGATCTTGGCCATAGGATCCGCTGCGGCAGCCCTGTCGAAGAGATCAATCAATTCGGCAGCCAGATTACTGTGCGCCTTGCAAGCGGCGACATTCAGGCCTTCGACCACGTGATCCTCGCTGGGCATTCTGACCAGTCGGCCCGCATCCTTGGACCGTCCTTCGAAGATCGCGGCTTTGCCCTGCGCTCGGTGAGATATCGGCCAAATCAGATCTATGTGCACCGCGATCCGGCTCTAATGCCGAAGCGCCAGGCGGCATGGGCCGCTTGGAACGTCTTGAAACAAGACGAGGATATCTGTCTGACCTATTGGATGAACATTCTCCAGGGCCTCCCGAAAAAGAGGCCGATCTTCGTCACCCTGAACCCTAAGACACCGCCGCGCGCCGAGACAATCTTCCAGTCATTCATCTTCGATCATCCGCAATACGACCTCGCCGCTGAAGCTGCCGTTCGGGAGATCCGCCGCCAAAACGGTGAAAACGGGCTCTGGTTTGCAGGTGCCTGGATGGGATCGGGCTTCCACGAAGATGGCCTGAAGTCTGGCTTGGAGGCGGGACTCTCCCTCGGCGGCCAAGTCCCATGGACGCCTCAGAATATCGCCCCGAAACTCATTCCCGCACCGGCACGCCCGGCGGATCTCATCAGGCTTGCGCGCTGAGATGACGTCCGAAATGGATCGGTCACCAGCCAACATCTATCTTGGCCAGACACGGCATTCGCGATTTACGCCCTTCGAACAATCATTTGCCTACCGTCTTTTCCTTCTCGACCTGGACATTGATCGCTTGGAAGAGGCAGATCGGCGATCAAGCGTTTTCAGTGTCGATAAACCTAACCTGTTCTCCTTTCGCCGCCGCGACCACGGTGATCGACAAGAAACCCATCTCCGCCCCTGGGCAGAACGATTGTTCGCGAGCGCCGATATCTCACTTGATGGCGGCCCGATCCGCCTTGTCACGCTCCCGCGCCATCTCTTCTACAAGTTTGCGCCCATCTCGCTTTGGTTCGGCTATTCGCCGGAAAGCGATCTCAGAGGTGT
>JBCAWP010000237.1:0-4117 GCA_038534535.1 Pseudomonadota bacterium | reverse complement strand
AACCAAAAAGGCGAGGGCAGCACTTGCAATCCTGAACATTGCGCTGATGTCTCATGAAGGATCAAACCGCGCAAGTTTGACCGTCAAACGATTGTCGCTTCGTTTCGGAACAAGGCCCATGCGATCAGACCGCCACCCAAGGCCCCCGCAAGGGAGAAATAGACGTCATTTATATCGGTGACATTTGTACCGCCGATCGCGCGGTGAAGGCCGAGCTCCTGCGATACCGCATAGATTATTGTTACGGCTATACTGAGCATAAGGATCGCTGGCGAATTCAATCGCTTCGCTAAAGCGAGTTCCCTTTCGTGACCGATAATCATGAGGGCGCAGAGCGTCATCACCCCGATGACGCTCTCGAAGAGATTAGGAAACGACCACAGAAATATCTCAACCATTCGCGGTGGGGCAGCCACAAGCCATTCGGATCGTGTCAGCTTTAGGATTGCAAAAATAGCAATCGCGGCAATCTGCACCCTCAAGAACGGCCGAGCACGTTCCATAAGACCGGTGGATGTCTTGCTTATGCGCCCACCGGAAGGCCTTGATCCTTGGCAAAGCGGACCATGGCCTTTTGCAGCTTCTCAAAAGCACGCACCTCAATCTGGCGGATACGCTCCCGGCTGACATTATAAACCTCAGACAACTCTTCGAGCGTCTTTGGCTCATCCGTTAAGCGGCGCTCTTGCAAGATATGCTGCTCGCGCTCGTTGAGGTCCGCCATGGCGGCCTGCAACAGCTCCATGCGCGCATCGAATTCCTGCTTGTTCGCGAACTCGACAGCCTGGTTCGGCTCTTCATCCGCAAGCCAGTCCTGCCATTCCATGTCGCCGTCTTGACCCATGGGCACATTGAGGGAGGCATCGGAGCCGGACATGCGCCCGTTCATCGAAATGACCTCTGACTCGGTCACATTCAGCCGCTCGGCGATTTCTTTCACCTGATCGGGTTTCAGGTCGCCGGCCTCAAGCGCGTTAATCTCGCCTTTGATGCGTCGCAGATTGAAGAATAGCTTTTTCTGTGCGGCCGTCGTGCCAAGCTTCACAAGGCTCCAAGACCGCAGGATGTATTCCTGTATCGAGGCGCGAATCCACCACATCGCATACGTCGCCAGGCGAAAGCCTTTGTCTGGGTCAAATTTCTTGACCGATTGCATCAGACCCACATTGCCTTCGGAAATCACCTCTGCCATCGGCAGGCCATAGCCACGATATCCCATGGCAATTTTCGCCACGAGGCGCAGGTGAGATGTCACCATTTTTTCAGCCGCTTGCGAATCCTCATGCTCCTGCCACCGCTTGGCGAGCATGAATTCCTCTTCCTTGGAAAGCATCGGAAATTTCCGAATTTCCGAAAGGTAACGCGATAGCCCTTGTTCCGGGCTCAGCGTCAATGCAGTCGATTTGGCCATGCTTGGCCTCCCTTAGCTTCATGTAATCGGCCCGCTCACGGCACCGATACCCATAAATAAGCCGGCTGCCAGTCTCCCTCATCGAGGCGAGAACTGTCCAACCAACAAAGCGTGATGGGGACACCGATCGTCTCCCCGGCTGTCTCATATATGGCCCGGAGGGCCTTGGTTAAAGCCCTAGACTTCTCGTTTGGTTGGCGCGAAATACCCGGATCAAGGAGAGACACGATCGATCAGAACTTTACGCTGACGCCAATTGGGCGGGTCACCTCTACGCGTGATACGCCGATTGATGACGATTGGGATGGGATTGAGACGTCAATCTCACTCGATGGGAAACAATTCTCAGGCGACGCGCTCATGGGCCTCGCTGACTTCTCCCACATCCTTGTCGTCTATGTGTTTGATCGCGTTTCCCAGGCCAAAATCACCCTCGGAGCGCGCCATCCGCGGGGGCGGACAGACTGGCCAATGGTCGGTATTTTCGCACAGCGCGGGAAGAACCGTCCAAACCGCCTCGGGGTCACGGTCTGTGAAGTGCTTGGCGTCGACGGGCTCAACGTTCGTGTAAAGGGGCTAGATGCGATCGACGGGACGCCTGTCCTCGATATAAAACCAATCATGTCCGGATTTGAGCGCCGCGGCGATTTACGAGAGCCGGACTGGGCGCTTGAGATCATGTCGGATTATTGGTGATAACGCTCTGTTTCTAAGTCAATTTCCGGTTTCCATGGCACCGAGTGTATCGATTAACTCGGCCATATCTGCAGGCGGGGATGTCTCAAACCGCAGAGCCTCACCGGTGACCGGGTGAACGAATCCCAGAATGGCCGCGTGTAGGGCCTGTCTCTGGAGCTTTCGGGCCAGGGTCGTCGCCCGGATGAACGCATCGCCCGAACCATAGGCTTTCACGCCGCGGTGGCGCGCATAGACGGGATCCCCGACGAGCGGCGCGCCGATATGCGCCATATGCACGCGGATCTGATGGGTACGCCCCGTCTCAAGCCGGCATTCGATCAGGGCGGCCGCCGGCAAGCCTGTGCCCTTGTCCAAGAGGCCATAGGTGGCCAGCGCCTGGTAATGGGTCACCGCATGGCGCCCGGCCTCACTTGCTGGGTTGCGCACCACCGCCATCTTCTTCCGGTCCGTGGTGGACCGGGCAATGCGCGCCTCAACCGTTCCAACGAGCGGACGCGGTGCCCCCCGCGTCACCGCAAGATAGGCCCGTTCGATGCTGTGGTCAGCGAATTGTCCCGACAAGCCGGTATGGGCAGCTTCGCTTTTCGCCGCGACCATGACACCTGAGGTCAGCTTATCAAGCCGATGGACGATCCCTGGCCGCTCGACCCCGCCGATGCCAGGAAGGTGGCCCGCGCAGTGGTGGAGGAGGGCATTGACCAAGGTCCCAGACCAAGTGCCAGCGCCTGGGTGGACGGCCATCCCGGCCGCCTTGTTCAAGACAATGAGATCGTCATCTTCATACAATATGTCGAGCGGCAGCGCCTCGGGTTCGGGCGTCGCGGGCACCGGCGCCGGCAGGGTCAACCGGTAAGTCCCACCCTCTGTCACCTTCGTGCGGGGGTCTTGTTCCACCGTGCCGTCGATTTCGAGGGCACCGTCCTGGATAAGTGTCTTGGCGCGCGAGCGTGACAGCGTCTCAAACTGTTGCGACAGCCACAGATCGAGGCGGCGACCCGCATCACCGGGCCCGGCAGTGGCTGCGAGCGTCTCCATCGGCTCAGCTCGCTGTGTTCGGCGGAAAGCTGCCAGCGCGGACGAGGCTCGAACTCACCGGATGGCGGAGCACTGTTTCGAGCCATGCGGCCGTCTTGATCATCCCGTCGAGATCAATCCCGGTATCAAAGCCGGCCCGCTCCAGCATGAACACCACGTCCTCGGTTGCGACATTCCCCGTGGCCGCCGGTGCAAACGGGCACCCGCCAATTCCGCCGCAGCTGGAATCGACCACATCCACACCAGCCTCAATCGCGGCGAAGATGTTTGCGAGCGCCGCGCCGCGCGTGTCGTGAAAATGCATCCGCAGATAAACGTCTGGCGCTTCCAGGCGGACCCGCTCGATCAGGTCCCTCACGCCCCAGGGCGTCGCGACCCCAATTGTATCACCGAGGGCCACTTCGGCCGCGCCGGCGCGTTGGGCTTGCGCCGCGAGATTTGCCACTACCGCTGGGTCCACGTCGCCATCATATGGATCGCCAAACGCGACCGAAATCGTGGCAGACAATGGAACGCCCGCCTCATGGATCAGGGGGGCGCACTCGCGCAGCATGTCGGCGCTTTCTTGCGGGCTCATCCCTTGATTTCGCCGGCCGAAACCGTCGCCGGCCACCAAAACAAAGTTGATTTCATCGGCTTTCGCATCAATGGCGCGCCGCACGCCTTTCTCGTTCAGCGCCAGCGCGATGCGCGATCCCACCTCATTCGGGGCAAGGCCGCGGAAAACGTCACCGCTGTCGGCCATTTTCGGGACTGCTTTGGGGCTGACAAAGCTCCCCACTTCCATGCGCTTCACGCCACAGGCTTCTAACCGCTCAATAAATTCGAGCTTCTGCGCGGTTGAAAGGTCGGCCGGGTCGTTCTGTAGCCCGTCACGAGGCCCCACTTCGACGATATCAATCCGACGTGTCATCTCCGACATGCTCCCTTCGGCGGTGAAGCGATTTGAGAAAATCGCGCTTTGCTTTTAAT